>DAOUMG010000061.1:0-10108 GCA_034411935.1 Dehalococcoidaceae bacterium | reverse complement strand
AAAGAGGGTCGATACTCCCTATACCTAGTGTCCATCGTTTACGGCGTGGACTACCAGAGTATCTAAGTCTGTTTGCTACCCACGCTTTCGGACCTCAGCGTCAGAAACAGCCTTGGAGACCGCCTTCGCCTCTGGTGTTCCTCCCGGTATCTACGTATTCCACCACTACACCGGGAATTCCGTCTCCCCCTGCTGTCCTCTAGCCCAACAGTATCGAATGACCCGTCCCGGTTGAGCCGGGAAATTTCACATCCGACTTGAAAAGCCGCCTACGTCCTCTTTACGCCCAGTAAATCCGGATAACGCTTGCCCCCTACGTATTACCGCGGCTGCTGGCACGTAGTTAGCCGGGGCTTATTCCCCAGGTACCGTCATTATTCTTCCCTGGGAAAAGGGGTTTACAACCCGAGGGCTTTCATCCCCCACGCGGCGTTGCTGGGTCAGGCTTTCGCCCATTGCCCAAAATTCCTTGCTGCTGCCTCCCGTAGGAGTCTGGGCCGTGTCTCAGTCCCAGTGTGGCTGACCGTCCTCTCAGACCAGCTACCGATCATTGCCTTGGTGGGCCATTACCCCACCAACTAGCTAATCGGACGCAGGCCCCTCCCCAAGCGCCCTAAGGCTTTAGTAACCAGGCATCACCCGGTTACCACATCCAGTATTAGCCCCGGTTTCCCGGAGTTATCCCAAACTTAGGGGCAGGTTACCTACGTGTTACTCACCCGTTTGCCACTGTTTTCAAATCCGAAGACTTAAAAACCGTTCGACTTGCATGCATAAAGCACGCCGCTAGCGTTCATCCTGAGCCAGGATCAAACTCTCCGTAATAAAACGAAAGTTTGCTTTTTATGAACCTTCCTTCCGCTATCCAGTTGTTAAGGTACCTTGCGATATACGCAAGGAGTAATAATATCATAACTGTAACCCCGTGTCAATTAAGAGGCTAAGGTTCGACACCTGTTTCTTACTCTCTATTCACATATTATGTTAAATTGACAATGTTAACATTGTTTAGCTAAACTTAAACTACATAATATCCACTTTAGAGGTTAGCTTTGTCATATTCTATCTCGGATATCAGCCTTGATCTTGCCGGTAATCTATCTAAATACGATGCCGATTATATAGAGATTCACCTTGAAGAAAGCCAGTCAAGCTATATAAGCTATCGCGGTCGCCAACTTGAATCTATCGGCAGGGCAACAGATGTCGGCGGCAATATAAGAGTCCTGGCAAGCGACGGCTGGGGCTTCGTAAGCTTCAATGATTTTAATAAAATCGGCCTAAAAATTAAATCAGCCATTCAACAAGCCAAACTAGCCGGTAAAGGCAAGAGCCTCTTATCTCAGGTAGAACCGGTTGTTAATACCGTAAGCCACCCAAAAGATAATAATGCAGTAATATTACCCCTTTCTAAAAAGAAGCAGCTGCTTGATGAATACAACGAGCTTATCTGGCAGACGCCCGAACTAAAAACCTCGGTTATCGGCTATAAAGACAGTTTTAAAGAAACCATATTCGTCAACTCTCTGGGCAGCCATATCAGGCAGCAAAGGGCAGATATCACCCTGCGCCTCTCGGCTATAGCCGCTTCGGATGGCGAAATACAGCAGTCCAGCATAAGCACCGGCAGTACCGGCGATTTCAACGCTATTTCAGGGCTTCATTCTAGAATAGAGCGGATGGCTGGCCATGCCGTCCAGTTGCTCTCGGCACCACAGATTAAGGGCGGCCAGTATACGGTAGTACTTGATCCGGTGCTGGCTGGCGTTTTCACCCACGAAGCCTTCGGCCACCTTTCCGAATCCGACTTTCTCTACGAAAACGAGCGCCTGCGCCAGGTTATGGCGCTGGGTAAAAAATTCGGCTCAAAAGAGCTGAATATAGTTGATAGCGCCGTTATTCCCGGACTCAGGGGTAGCTATAAATACGACGACGAAGGCACGCCGTCTCAAAAGACCTATCTTATTAAAGAAGGCAAACTGGTCGGCCGCCTGCATTCCAGAGAAACGGCCGCCAAGATGGGCGAGCAACCTACGGGTAGTGCCCGGGCTATCAGCTACCGCTATCCGCCGATAGTACGGATGAGCAATACCTATATTGAACCGCAAGATATCTCTTTTGAAGATATGATAAGCGATATAAAAGAGGGTATCTACGTCAAGAACTGGTACGGAGGCACCACTTCAATGGAGATGTTCACCTTCTCCGCCGGAGAAGCTTATATGATAAGGAACGGTAAAATCGCCGAAGCGCTCAAGCCAGTGGTACTCACCGGTAATGTCTTTACTACCCTCGGTAATATAGTAGCCATCGGCAATGACCTTGAAATGAACCAGGGCGGTGGTTGCGGTAAAGGCGCCCAGTACCCCCTACCGGTATCCAACGGCAGCCCCCACATAAGAATAAAGGATTGCCTGGTGGCAGGTGCTTAAATGATTATGGAACAAATACTTGAAGTAGCAAAAAAACACGCCCAGCAGGCCGAGGTTTTTTCCATATCTCTGGATGAAACGCCGGTACATTTTGAAGCCAACCGCTTGAAGCATATCCAGGGCAAGCAAGAACAAAGCTTAGCCCTGCGTATAATTAAAGACGGTAAAATCGGCTACGCCACCTCGTCATCTAATAATAACCGGGAACTGGTCGATATGGCGCTGGAAACGGCTCATTTTGGCCAGGAAGTATCATTTGACCTGCCTGAGATTAACGAATACCCACAGGTGGATATCTATGACCAAAACACCGGCAACATACCGCTGGAAACAATGATTGAAATAGGCGAAGAGCTAATCGGTAAGCTAAGAAAAGCCAGTAAAGATATTATTTGCCAGGCACAGGTAGCTAAAAGCACAATATGCGTTAGCCTGATTAATTCCAGCGGCTTCAAGGCTCAATATAATAAGAGCCTCTTCAGTATAGCTATAGAGGGCAGCCTGATACGGGGCACGGATATGCTGTTCGTGGGTGATAGCTTAAGCTCCTGCCGCCCTATTACTTCAACTAAAAACCTAACCGATACGGTGCTGAAACAACTGGAATATGCGAACATACTCGCCCCTATAACGACCGGGACGCTTCCTGTAATCTTTACTCCCCAGGGAGTAGCCAGTGCCATCATACCATCTCTGGCTACCGCTTTTAACGGCAAGGTGGTTCTTGAGGGAGCTTCGCCTATCGGAGACAAGCTGGGGAAGGTAGTGTTTGACAGGCGATTTAGTCTTTATGATAATCCTACCCTGCCCTTTAAGCCCCGGAGCCGACCTTTCGACGATGAAGGTATCCCCAGCCGGAATACCCCTCTTATAATAAAGGGTAAGGTGAGCAGCTTTTTTTATGACCTGAAAACGGCTTCCCAGGCTAAAACTAAGAGTACCGGCAACGGGCAAAGAGCCGGTAGCGGTATGCCCGGTCCTTCACCCAGCGCCCTGGTTATCAGTCCTGGAGATACCGATTTTCTTGATATGGTTGCCGATATTAAAGAAGGGCTGGTCGTCGAATACCTTATGGGCGCCGAACAGGGCAATATATTAAGCGGCGATTTCAGCGGCAACGTGCTGCTTGGCTATAAGATAGAAAATGGTAGAATAGCGGGTAGAGTGAAAAACACGATGTTACACGGTAATATCTATCAGTCTTTAAACAATCTGGTCGCCATCGGTAATGACTGGCGGTGGGTCGGCGGCTCTTTAAAAACACCGTCTCTCTACTTTAGCAGGCTCTCAGTGGCCGCCAAATAGTAATTCCATACCAATCAAGGAGCAAAATATGCCGAAACCTTTTAAACTGGTCGCCAAACCTGAACTAAACTCTCCTAATCTACTGGCCGCCTGGCCCGGCATCAGTAACGTTGCCATTATAGTAGCCTCGTATCTGGCAAAGAAACTGGATTTCAAAGAACTGGCGGTGGTAGACGATTCGTACTTTTTTGAACCTATCGGTGTTCTGGTGAAGAACAATCTGGTTGAGGCGCCTCAGTTCCCCCGCAGCCGTTTTTACTATTATAAAAACGAGCCTGGCAAGAAAGACCTGATACTCTTCATCGGAGATGACCAGCCCACCACCAAAGGCTATGAGCTGGCTAATATGATTATTGATATCGGTCAAAAATTCCAGGTATCCAGATTCTTTACCTGCGCCGCCGCCCTCACCCGTATCCACCATACCGAGCATCCCCGTGTATGGACGGCCACTACCAACGACCAGATGACCGAAGAAGTAAGAAAATACGAAATGGTTATGGGCGGCAACCTCCAGATTTCGGGTTTGAATGGTCTGCTGCTGGGCGTAGCTAAAGAAAGGCAGGAAAACGGCATCTGCCTTCTGGGCGAAGTACCGGCTTACGCCACCCGCCTGCCCAATCCGATGGCCGCCCTGGCTATTATAAACGTACTTTCCCAGATACTGGGTGTCGATATTGATACCAACGAACTGGCACAGCAGGCTTCTGAGGTCAAGGAGAAGATGAAACAGGTGGCCGCCGAAGCGATGGAGGAATACATAGATTATTTCACCGAGCCTATCTGGGAGCGTGATAGCGACGAAGATGAAGAGGAGGAAGATTAAACAAAGAAATACTCCAATGGACGAGCCTCAAAATTGTAACGATATTATTACCCATCTTAAAGAAAGCCGGCAGAAGCTACGTAACTCCTGGCTCGCCCGGCTATCCGATTTAAGCAGCGATATGCTTGCTCTGCTCGGTAAAGAATGGCCCGAAATAACCGCCCTACGCCGACGTAAGATAGCCATTCGCCTTGTTGAACTGGCCGAAGAGGACGTTACTCTAAATTTTGATAATATCTTCAAAGCTATTCTTAAAGACCCCGATAAAGAAGTGCGCTTACAGGCTATCCACGGTCTATGGGAGAACGAACAGCCCTCGCTGGCGAAATCTCTTATACAAATGATGGTTAGCGACCAATCGTCCGAGGTACAGGCGGCAGCCACTCAGGCATTGGGCAAATTCGCCTTGCTTGCCGAATGCCAAGAGCTTGAGCCGGACCTGGCATCCGAACTGCAGAAAGCACTCCTGTGTGTTATTAACACTAAATCAAAAACGGAAGAGGTTAAAAGGCGAGCCCTGGAATCGGTAGCTCCTCTCAACCTGCCTGAGACCACCATAGCTATAAGAAATGCCTACCAGGAGGGCAACCTTAAGTTCAAAGCAAGCGCTATTTATGCTATGGGTAAAAACTGCGACCCGCGTTGGCTACCGGTATTAATTGATGGGTTAAAGAGTAAAAGCGCCGAGATCCGTTACGAAGCGGCTTATGCTTGCGGTGAGATGGAAGCCGAATCCAGCGTGCCTGACCTTGCCCGGCTACTTGACGATCCCGATGCCGAAGTTCAACTGGCTTCCGTTCAGGCATTGGGTAAAATAGGTAGTAAAAGTGCCAGAGAAAGCCTCAATAAATGCCTAATAAACCCCAGAGAAGCAGTCCGCGAGCTTGCCAGGAAGACACTGGATGAGCTTTATACAATGGAGGGTCTATTACCTATCGATTCTAGGCAGAGTTAATATATGATATTAAACGGCCATTTTATAAGACTACGCCCTAAAATAATTGATGATGCCGAGCAGGACTATAGCTGGCTATCGGATAGCGAATTGAGCCGTTTAAACGCCAGGGAACGGCTTAAAATGAGTTTTAAGGAATACCTCAAGGAATACGCCAATCTTTTAAAACAACCGCCGTCTTCTAAGCACGAGTTCGCCATTGAAACAGCCGAAGGCAAGCATATCGGCAACTGTGCCTATTACGGTTTCAGCCCCAATAAAAACGAGGCCGAAGTAGGTATTACTATTGGCGACTGCGATTACTGGGGAAAGGATTTCGGGCAGGACGCCATAAAGACACTCGCAAGCTATATCTTTAATACGACTCAGGTAGACCGCCTTTATTTAAAAACGCTTAAAGATAACCAGAGAGCTAGAACATGCTTTGAAAAGTGCGGCTTTTCAATATATGGACAAAAGGCAAATGCGAACTATAGCTTTATTCTCATGGAATTAAAGCGCCGCAACTGGCTTGAAAAAGACAGGGATTAGTTTTTAATCGGCAGGGCGACCTTCGCCGTGCCTGTAAGCGTTTTCTCACCTTCCGCGTTTTCTACCCACAGGCTGGCTGTCACCATACCCTCGCCATCTTCATCTGATTTACCGGTGACCTTACCCTTACAGACGAGCCTTTTACCCGGCAAGTTCATGCTTTTATAGTTAATATTGATCTTTTTCAGGCTTCCCCTTTCGCCAATCCAGTCGGTAACCATCTGCGCCAGGAAACAACCCGCCAGCTGCCCGTGTACCACCACGCCCGGCAGCCCTCTTGAAACAGCATAGTCTTTGTCATAATGGATAGGATTCAGGTCACCTGAAGCGCCAGCCCACATTACCAGCTGTCTGGTGCTCGGCTCTTTTATAAGCTCGGGTATTTCATCGTCGGCTTCTATTTCTTCAAAGTAAATCTGCTTTTTCATCAAGCCTCTAATATACTATCGCCATCTGGCGACAGGCTGCTACCTGCTCATCTTTTTGGTTTAATAAATCCACATCTATATATACGAAAAGGGTACTGCCCATCTGCCCTTTTCTCTCGCGGATATTGGTTATTTTTGCCCTGGCGGTTATTTTATCTCCGGGATGCACCTCTTTCTTCGCCTCCAGTTCGGTGCTGCCGTGAAGTACGGTTAAAAGCGAGTCATAAGACAGAGACTCTATGATGTTATTAAAGCCTATGGTCATCATCAGAGTCGGCGGCGCTATGATACCGCCGGAACGGCTTTCGTCGCACCATAGCGGATTTTCATCGCCCACCGCCTCGGCAAACTTTTTTATCAGCCCTTTTTCTATGTCCAGTGATACGGTCGCAAACTCTTCGCCCGCCCTGCCCTTCAGTTCTTCCAGCGCCTTTTGCTTGTCTCTCATAGGTGGAAAAGCTTATCTTTTTTGTTCATAGTGTGTCAAGAAAAACCACCGATAAACCTCGTTATGCTATAATGTGTCTCAATTCAATCTGTGTTAAGCATGATGACAGAAACAAACGATTTAGCTATAGAAACCCGAGATTTGACCAGGGCTTTCGGCGACCTGGTTGCCGTCGATAAAATCAACCTAAAGATTAAAAAGGGCGAGCTGTTCGCTCTACTAGGCCCTAACGGCGCCGGCAAGACGACTACCATTAACATGCTCAGTTGCCTCTTAAAGCCTACCGCCGGTACAGCCAGTATCTACGGCTTCGATATTAACAAGCAGCCTTACGATATTAAAAGTATCATCGGTATCTCACCGCAGGAAACCTCTATTTCTGAGTGGCTCAACCCCGTAGAAAACCTGATACTTATCGGGCGAATACATGGTTTAAGCACTAAAGAAGCCAGGAAACGTGCCCTTGAGATTACCGAGACAATGGGGCTTTCCCATCGTAGTAAAGACGCCGTAAAGAAATTCTCCGGCGGTATGAAACGCCGCTTGAGCATTATGATGGCGCTGATACATAACCCTGAGGTAATTATCCTGGACGAGCCGACACTGGGGCTTGACCCGCAGGCACGCCGGGCTACGTGGGATTTTATTTCCAAACTCAAGGGTAATAAGACCATTTTACTTACCACCCACTATATGGAAGAGGCAGACTATCTGGCGGATAGGATAGGCATTATGGACGATGGCAAAATCGCGGCGCTGGGCACCAGCCGTGATTTAAAGATTAGCATGGTCAAGAAGCAAATGCTTATTATAAACGCCTGGAATATAACCAATAAGGTAATGGCATCTTTGAGAAATGTTTACAAAGATGCCTTTTTAGAAGGTAATACCATTAAAATAAGCGGGGAGCAGCTGGACTTGAAAGAGATAGTCAACCGCCTCTCCGATAACGGCGCCGTCGTTCGCTCTGCCTATGTTAAAGAACCCTCTCTGGAAGATGTATTCCTGGATATTACAGGTAAGGAGCTGCGCCCGTGAGGTTTTTTGAGCTATTCAAGAGAAACCTGAAAGAAACCTACCGCGATATGCTGGCACTTGCCTTCCTCTTAGCTTTCCCACTGATGTTCATGGTGCTCTTCGGAGCCGCCTTCGGTGGCGATTCCACCCCCAGCTACGATATCGTCCTCATAGACGAGGATAACTCGCAGCTCTCGCAGGCTTTTACGGTAGAAGCCCTGTCACAGGTGCCCACCTTTGAAATCGTATCAATGGAAAATGTAAACGATGCCCTGACAGACTTAAAAAACGGTGACCTGCGCGCCTACATCGTCATCCCCGAAGGCTTCGGCGAGGAAGTCCAGAAGATGGCGATTTCTTCTATGCCCCCTCCGGTAATAGACATCCAGCTTGATATCACCTACGACGAAAGCGATATTCTGGTAGCCGAGCAGATTGTCTCAACGGTGAATTCCGCCCTGCGCCAGTTCGCCGGCATCATCATACCTATTACCATCAATACCAACCCTATCAACATAGAAACCGAAATCACCCGGATAGACTTCATCGCCCCCGGCATAATCATCTTCGGGCTCCTTATTATGATACCCACATCGGCGCGCATAATTTTAAGGGATAAAGACAGCCGCTTCCTCCACCGCCTGCTGACCACCCCCACCCGCCCCTGGGAGTTTATCGTCGGCTATTCTCTGGCTATGGTAATCGTCGCCGTTTTACAGATTGTTATCTTCATTGTGCTGGGTATGCTATTCGGTATGGATATCGTCGGCAGCCTGCTGCTGGCTTTCACCATATTCCTTTTAACGGCTATCTGCAGCATCGGCATCGGTATGATAGTGGCGTCTCTGGCGAAATCAGAGAACCAGGGCGAGGGCTTGAGCTGGCTGTTCTCAATGCCCCTGGCGATAGTCTCCGGCGTCTGGTTCTCTTCCGATTTTATGCCCTCCTATATGCAGACGCTGGCCAATATTTTCCCCTTCTCCCACGCCGTGGAAGCTAGTCGGGCGGTAATCACCCGCGGCGCCCAGTTCAGCGCCGTTAGCAACGAAATCTACTTCCTCATCGGCTGGGCGGCTGTCGCCTTTATCGTCGGCACCATCCTCTTCCGCAGGACGATGAGGAGCTAATCTAAAAAAATGAAAGCGGTAGAGTGGCTTGGCGATAAACTAAAAATACTTGACCAGTCCAGGCTGCCCTATAAAGAAGTATATCTTGAGCTTAAAATTTATAAAGAAGTAGCCCTTGCTATAAAAGATATGAAGGTGCGCGGCGCCCCTGCCATAGGAATCGCCGCCGCCTACGGAATCGCCCTGGGTGCGCTTAATCTCAAAGCTGAAAAGAGCATAGAATTCATCCCGCGCCTTAAAACAATTATTTCAGAAATAGCGGCTACCCGCCCCACCGCCCGAAATTTATTTATGTCAACCGAACGGATGGAAGCCGTTATGTCAAGTACCACCGACGTCTCCCATCTCAAAGAAGCTCTGGTTGCCGAGGCGCAAAAGATTCACAGTGAAGAAATTGAAGCCACCCGCAAGATAAGCTTACTGGGCGCAGAGCTAATTAGTGACGGAGATACTGTGCTTACCCACTGTAACGCCGGTCCCATCGCCACCGCCGGCTACGGTACGGCTCTGGGAGTTATTTTAGAGGCGCACAGGCAGGGCAAGAAAATAAGCGTCCTTGCCACGGAAACACGCCCCCTGTGCCAGGGCGCCCGCCTTACCGCCCTTGAGCTTAAGGAAGCAGGCATCCCCTTTAAGCTTATTACGGACTCTATGGCGGGGCACTTTATAAGCCGGGGCAAAGTAAATCTGGTGATAACGGGTGCCGACAGGATTGCCGCAAACGGCGATACCGCCAACAAAATCGGCACTTATACTCTGGCGGTGCTTGCCAAAGAGAATAACGTCCCGTTTTATGTCGCCGCCCCCACCTCCACCATAGACACCACCATCCAGACGGGCGCTGACATCCCTATAGAAGAAAGAAGCCCCGATGAAGTAACCCACTTCTGCGGCAAACGGATAGCCCCCGAAGGAGTTGAAGCCTTAAACCCCGCCTTTGATGTAACGCCCCGCAAATACATTACTGCCATTATTACCGAGAGGGGTATAATGAGGGGAGAGTTAGGATGAATCTAACAGAAGTAGTAGAAGATATAAC
>DAOUMG010000060.1:0-6269 GCA_034411935.1 Dehalococcoidaceae bacterium | reverse complement strand
TCTCAAGGTTTAAGGGATTATTCTTAGATTCCAAGATGAAGGATAATGGCGCGTTTAATATGCGTATTTCACAGAGAAGATAAACTATGGGTTTAAGTTGCGGACTGGTAGGCTTACCCTCTTGCGGGAAAACGGTTATCTTCAATGCCATCACGGCTGCCGGGGTATCCAGTTATAATGGTTCCGAAATGAACCGGGCGGTAGTCTATGTGCCTGACCAGCGCCTAAACCGGCTTACGGAAATCTACAAGCCTCAGAAGGTGGTACCGGCTACACTGGAAGTTGTTGATATCTCTGGGATTAAGGTTAGTTCTCAGGGAAATGAACACGGCTTCAAGTTGCTGGGGTATATCAAGGACGTTGAAGCACTGCTGCACGTGGTACGTTGCTTTGAAGATGGCAGTGTTCCCTTCGAGCATGAGACTATAGACCCCGTACGGGATATAGAGACGGTTGATCTGGAACTGATGGTTGCCGATAGTAACACGCTTTTGAATAAAATTAATCGTCTGGCAAAGAAGGTGCGGGCAGGAGATAAGGATGCTATTCGGGATACTACGAATTGCGAAAAAGTATATGCTGCTATTCAGCAGGGCACCCCGGCGCGCAAGCAGGATTTAAGCTTTCAGGAGCTGGCCAGTATCCGTGAATGTAATCTTGCCTCGTTAAAACCTGTATTATATGTCGCCAATATTAAATCCATAGAGGACGCAGAAAACCGCCATGTAAAGGCGTTGGAACGAATTGCCAGTGCCGAGGGGTCGGAAGTAATTGTTGTCTGCGGTAAAGACGAAGCTGATATCAGCCAGCTGGGCATTGATGAGCGGCAGGAGTTTCTAAAAGAACTCGGGTTAAAAGAGTCATCAATGGAGCGTCTCATTAGTTCCGCTTATAGAATGCTGGGGTTGATTAATTTTTTTACAACCGGAGAGGACGAAGTGCGTGCCTGGACTTGTAGCAAGGAAGAAAAAGCTCCGGTAGCCGCCGGGAAGATTCACACGGATATGGAAAAGGGTTTTATCCGCATGGAAGTTTTCCGCTATGAAGACCTTTTAGAGCTTGGCAGTGAAGCGGCTATAGCCAAAGCAGGTCGCCAGCGTCTTGAGGGCCGTGACTATAAGGTGCAGGACGGTGATATTGTAGCGGTGCGCTTTAACCGCGGGGGATAAAGCGGAAAGCGGGTGGTGGAGTTGAGGATTACTAAAGGCAGAACTTTTAAGATGGTTTTCAATCTTAGTGTTTAACTACAATATAACTGGTACGATTTCAAAATCTGAACAACCCCGAGAGGTCAATACCAAGTGCCTTAGCTATTATAGAAATGTTTCTTGGCGATGGGTTTCTCTCTCTAAGTTCAATACTGCCTAAGTAAGTGCAGTGAATACCTGGCTTAAACGCTAACTCCTCCTGAGATAAGCCTTAACTTGTATGTATTTATTTGTCCTTTCCCCAATTCGCCTCTCTACGGTTGACCTGCCACCGAAAACCGGTCCAGTCTTAATGTCATAGTTAAAACCTGAAATCAACAATAGGATGAATTGTACTCCCACAAGCTATCGCTTAGATAGTGAAAAATGGTTGGCAAAAAGAGGGGAATTATGAAGTAGGCCGTACGGGTCTCGAACCTGCGACACACTGAATAAAAGATATGGATAAATTATGTAGAGTGGTGTAAGTAAGCGATATCTAAAATTGTAATATTAAGAGTTTCAACGCTGTTTCATATTAAAAACGTTTTCCTACGTACCATTTCCAGACTATAAATGATATAAGGAGAACGCCAGTAACAAGATTTAACCAGGCTATAGGGTAGAAGACGGTGCTACGGACAATAAATAGGTGGGTACTTCTCAAGGCATCACCATATATACTAAGCACGACGAAATTTCCGATAAGTATTAAGCCAATAAATAGAAGCAGACCTTGTAACAGACCTCGCATTTTTACTCCTTCTTAAGGCTGTTCTTCTTTTTTAGTATTCACCCATCATAATACTAATTATAATCAATAAAGTGAATCGCCTACAATCAGGTAACCTTCTGGTTAAATGTTGTACTTATCAACCCAGCGATATTCATGCAGTTTTGCTTTGGCAATCCGGAAAGTACATAATAATGCAATAAATCACGCGTATTCTACGTAAAATATTAAGGAGTGACCCATGCATACTAAAAAAATCATTCGCTTGTTGTCTGCAGTTTGTCTGGTTTGTGCTTTACTTTCAGGTTTGGCAGGGTGTTCTTCCGGTTATGCCGATAACCCTATAAAACAAAGTGAAACGCTGGTACAGGTATCCACCATCGGCGCTCTTTTAAACGGGCTTTACGACGGGGTAATTACCGTTGGAGAACTAAAGAAATACGGTGATTTTGGTATAGGTACATTTGAGGGCCTGGACGGCGAAATGATTGTTCTCGATGGGGAATGTTATCAGGTGAAAGCCGACGGAGTAGCTTATATAGCTGACGATTCTGTAAAAGTACCATTCGCTGATGTTACCTTTTTCGATGTTGATTTTAACGAAGAAATGCCACAAGGCACTACATACGAACAGCTCCAAACTATATTGAATAGTGTGTTGCCGACAGAAAATATCTTTTATGGTTTTAAAATCGAAGGCACTTTTGCTTACATGAAAACAAGGAGTGTTCCAGGGCAGGAAAAACCGTATCCTACACTTGTTGAAGTTACTGCCAACCAAGCTGTTTTTGAGTTTACCGAAGTTACAGGGACAATCGTAGGTTTTTATTCTCCTGAATATATTAATGGTATTGGGGTAGCAGGGTACCATCTGCATTTTTTAACTGACGAATTAGATGCCGGGGGTCATATACTAGAGTTTACAGTGGAAGAAGCCACTGCTTTTGTGGATTTCACCTCTGAGTTATTTCTGATACTGCCGGGGGATGGCAGTGACTTCTATGATGCCGATTTTAGCCAGAAGGATTTAGATGAAATAGATGAGGCAGAAAAATAGGCTGCATCTTATGCGAATCTGTTTATTACCAAACCTGTGGTAAATAACGTAGGCGGCTTCTGGGGGCAGGACACTCCCTCCACACTTATCTAGTAACCAAAAAAGAGGGAAAGAGTGTAGCGGTATAATTCAATAGTTCTTTTGCTACATCCGTCTGCATGTGAGGTTATGAACTTTTCAAGAAGTACTTTTGTGAACTTTCGTGAACTTTTAATATCTGTAGAATCGGGTGTTGGAGAGTGTTTTTGTGCCTCAGAAATGGTGGAGCTGGGGTATCAATAGGTAGAACTTTTTCAACCTCTTTTGCTCTAGTTTACTAGAGATACCAGTGCGAGTCCAGCATGGTGGGTGGTCGTGTAGAAAAGTTAAAACTTTCGAGTGGTCTTTCGTCCTATTCTTCTAATCTAGGATCAAACTGGTTAGCCATCCCAATTTTAACGCGGTTTCTCCTTAGTTCTTAAGGCATCAATGCGTTCTGTTATTGAAGCCTCCTTGAATTCCATTTCACCGACATTGACATTAATCGTGCTTCTCGCCGTGCTTTTCTCAATCGTAAACGGGAGCCACGTTTGATACCATATCTTTCTTATACGGCTGCGGATACTTTCATATTCACAAACAAGATGATAGGTTTTGTGCGTCTTTAGTTTGATAGGAATGAAGGAAAGCGCCTGTTCACTGTTGCGAAGGAAACCCAGACTCTCAGACTGCAGAATAGCCCCTTCCTCGTTCATCAACGAGATTTCCAAGCCGATAACCGGACTGTTACCGGCGTTGAATAACTCAAAATGCGAGAAATGGGAAGCCGATGGACGGTCATCGGATGTCTTCACGCCTACGGGTGCAGACAAGGCATTATCCCCATGCGTCGTCAGCTTCTCACGAGACACTGCTCTTACAACCAACAAGGGGCGGGACGCCATTAGTAATTCGGTTTTCGTCTCTTCTAACTTTGCTTCCAGCATTTTCTTTGACTGATACGAATAGTAGAAGTCCACCAGAACAAGGACCAACGTTAAAATAAGGGTTGGTACCACAATGATATCTAACACCGTCTTTGACCTCCTAGTTACCAGAATTACTTTTTACAGACGTTCAAACGCCTTTTTCTGGGTATCTCAAAGGTTTGATTAAGGTACTAAACCTGATTTTGTACATAGATATACACAAACCACTCCCGATCGTATAATTATATGAGCTTTAATACATATTTCATATAATTTAGGTGCCTAGTTTTACTTTAACCTGTCGTAGCCGATGCTCGGTTAGACAGGAGGGATTTCTTCGAGCGCGACCACATTTTTACCGGTGTCCAACTTCAAGCCGAAATATTTCGATCTCTCTTTAAAATTTTCTTCAGTTTCATCTTCCCAAGGGATATATTCCAGAGCCGCGGGGCTGCGGAAAGCATAAAGTAACAAGTCAATTACCTCTCTCGAAGAATTGGCCAGTTTCATGACGGTGTCTTTTCTTGCCGCATAAACCTGTCCGGTAATCAGAGTAGGCACATTGGGATAATAAACATTTATCATCGGGAATAGCGCTTTTTCGTTGCTCAGTTTGACCTTTTCCTCTGAGAGTATCCAGCCATAGGAGATACATGTCGGGGAATACAGAAAAAGGCAGGGCTGCATGTTGGTCAGCCTACCAATGGTCATTATTTCGCCCTGTCCAAAAAAAAGACCTATAAACGGAACCCGAGAAAGCACTTTTCCAAGCTTGGTTAGTTTGAGTGCCATGCCCGAAAAATACACAATCAATACGAACAGAATAAAACCCAGGCCGACGAACAGATACTTATCGGGTACCACAACGCCAAGGATCATTCTGCCGACCTCTTCGGCGTTGCTGATGATAAATACAGCAATATAAAGCACCAGTATTACCGGAATCCAAAAAACAATTCCGTACAGGATGAAGGTAGATTGGCTTTTAATAAAACTACGCCGTTTAGACTTTTGCATTTTAAGCTCCTTTAGTTGCGCTCAAACCGCAGTGGGAGTTCCACTAACAGCAGTGGAACTCCCACAATTCCAAGTTGTTAGATGCAACTCGTCAGAACTAGGTTGTTATGTCGTCAATCACAGCTATCGGCGCATTCTCCCTGACGGATTCAATACCGTGCAGCGCGCTGGCTTTGGCCTTATAGCCCTCGGATACTGCAATACACTCTCCGTTCGGAGCTACGAGTTTAAAGCGGAATTCACCTGCCTTATCCTTGTTTAACTCAAACTTAGCATCCACCTTGCGTCTACCTCTTTTTATGGCTACCATGCGGACAATACCCAAATATGAATTATAACCATGCTGAGTATAGTAGTTGTCGATCTCCGCCAGGTCTTCCTCTTTCTGCCACTTTTCAATCTCTTGTAACCACTTGTCCTTGTCCATACCCGGAGCGTTCTCGAGAACTTCCTCTGGCATATCCAGAACGAACTTCATTTTGTCCGGACGCCACTGCAATGCTTCCCATGGCAGGGCAAACCACTTGTCGCCGAAGCCAAGGGTGCCCCCGAAGGACACCATCACGAACGCGATCAAGCCTTCGTGCATATCCACTACGAAGGTTTGCACCTGACCCATGTCCTGGCCCTTCTTATTGACTACATCGTACTGCACTAACTTGTGGCTTGGTACGAACCTTGCTAATTTACTCATAGTATTTCTCCTTTTTATTACTCTTTTTGATTCCCCAGAGCAAACTGTAGTTGTGCTAGAAAATCTTGAAAACTTGCTTCAGCAGCCAGATAATTATCAGTATCACGGCAATAACCAGGGCTATATGAATCAGTCCGCCCAGGCTAAAGGCGAACAAACCGAGTGCCCACAGGATTAAAAGTATGATACCGATTAGCAGTAATAGATTCATTATGATCTCCTTTCTTTATCCATATTATTTTGAGAGTTTTTACAGGTTCTGTTCCACAAGTAGGAGTACTTTTCAGTTGGAGTCCAGAAGAACCACTTTATCTGGAATAAGCCCCTGCCGAAGTAATGTAACACTTTTGACATCAACCACCCCCCTTCTTTGTTTATGTATTCAATTATTTGCCGGTTGAAGCAAGTTATGTTAGCTTTACTTTTCGGCTTCCTTTAAGTTCTTTGCTTCCTGTGTCAAGCAATTAAAAGAGGTGCAGTATCGCTTTCAGCAGCCAGATGGCCTGCCCCCAATAACGGTACCACTTGTTAAGTAGTTTCTGTGACCAGCACAGCCTCAGGCGCTGGTGGACGGTAACCCTTAGCGCTATGCGGCCGGACACCATTGTATAACCTCCGCCACTGTTCTATCAAT
>DAOUMG010000059.1:0-7385 GCA_034411935.1 Dehalococcoidaceae bacterium | reverse complement strand
TTCTTCTCTGGGAATAAATGTATCTATATCATGGATGGATAAAGATTTGACTTCCTTTTGTGAATAACCCAGTGCATTGTAGGCATAGTCATTGGCATAGACAATCTGCCCGCTCGGTCTTATCCATAGTACAGGATGGGCAGCATTGTCTATGCTGAACCGGGTTAACCTAAGAGCGTGCTCGACGTTTCTTTGCTTGGTGATATCGGCCACAAAAGCTAGGGCACCGATATAATTACCTTCGTCATCGGTCAGTGGCGAGGTTTGAAGTCTGGTATATATATTTCTGCCGTCTTTAGTTAAGAATTTAAAATCGTGCTGCTCCTTGATACCGGCTTTGCGGTGCTCAAGGTTAATAGTGGCGATTTTAACCTCCTCATCGTCCATGAAAGAGAAGAGATGTTTGCCCATCATCTCCTCTACGGAATATCCCAGCATTTCCGCCATTCTCGGGTTGACGAAGGTGGTAAAGGCATCGCCGTCAAGCGCCCAGACACCTTCCTGGGTGTTCTCAATAAAGCTGCGGTATTTCCTTTCGCTTTCCTTGAGCTTTTCCTCTACTACTTTGCGCTCTGTATTATCCCTACCCGTGGAGTACAGGTATTCATGGCCGCCTATTATTTGCCTTACAGCCGTGAAGTCTATATTTACTATCTCGCCGCTTGGTCTCTGGATATCGAGCTCGGTCGAACCGCCTGCTCCCTTTGCTTTGATTTCAAAGAACATATCCCTGGCTTTTTCTACCTGGTCTGCGGGGCGGATATCCCATATCTTCATTTTTCCTAGCTCGTCAGATGTTCTGCCGCAGATCCTCTCAAATTCCTTATTAAATTCAACTATATCTCCCGTATCCAAATCGATAATCACAATACCAACTAGGGAGTTTGAAAAAATAGCGCTGTATTTTTGTTCGCTCTTTCGTATAGACTCATTATCCTTCTCAAGCTTTTTTATGTGTTGCTTAAGCTGTTTGATGACGGTCTCTTGTGTTGTATTGCACTCTTTCATAAATAGTCCGATAATACTTATCCAGGTAGCGAGGTTATAATTATCTTAATTACAGATATATTACAACATAGCTAGGGCAATGTATAGCTAGGACTTAAATGCTTTCTACAGGTAAGATTTTACACGAGTGGTTGTAATAGTTCATTGGAAATATAAAGCGGCTAAAGGATAAAAACTAATAACCGGAGGTTTAGAGGCTCTCCGAAACCTAAATTATACTAGGAAGAGGTAAGCTTCGAGTCCTTTTGTAAAGCCTTGATATTAAGCTCAACTACTTTCTGCGGTAAAATTTCCGTAAGCGCTTCTTCTATAGAAGCCTTTTCTATGGACAGATAGGGCAGGGCGAAGCCCAGCAGTATCGTATTGACCAGGCGAGGGTTGCCCAGCTCTGCGGCATATTTTTCGGCACCTATAGTGCAGATATTATCCGTTTTTTGTTTTAAAATTGCTATAAGCTCGGCATCGTCGGGATATTTACCCGTTCCCAGGTGCGCTGAAAGGGGCGGTATAGCAAGGTCATTTATAAATACCATGCCGCCACTTTTAAGGTATTCTATCCATCGCGCCGCTTCAAGCTTCTCGAAGGCTATTATAATATCGGCGCAACCCTTCTCTATGGAGGGAGAGCAGACCTTTTCGCCATAGCGCAGGTGGCTGACGACGCTGCCGCCTCTCTGCGCCATACCCAGCGTATCGGTCTTTTTAACGTCGAAACCCTGCTTCATCGCCGCCAGCCCCAGGATATTGCCAGCGAGAACGACACCCTGTCCGCCAATGCCAGCTATTATTATATTTTGCCCCTTCATTTTATTGCCTTCCTGGGACATAACTGTTTACATAAAGAACAGCCACTACCGATACAAATGGTGCTTTCTATAGTTATATTGCCGCCTTTTTTCTGGATTGCCGGGCAGCCTATTAAAAGGCACAAACCGCAATCATCGCAGAGCTCCTGGTCAATACTCAATGGTTGGCCATGTTCCTTAACCAGAGTGGGGCAATCCCCGCGTATCACTATTACAGAAAGACTGCGGCTATCAAGAGATTCTTTGAAAGCTTTCCTTATACTTTTAAGGTCAAAGGCGTCCACGGTTTTTATATCTTGAACTCCGGCGCCCCTGGCGAGGGATTCTATCTCGACGCGGGTAAGCTGCTGACCGCCGGCGGAGATACCGGTACCGGGGTGTCCCTGGTGGCCCGTCATAGCTGTAGTCTGGTTATCAAGAATAACGACGGTGATTTTGGACCGGTTATAGACGGCATCTATAAGCCCGGTAATACCGGCATGAATAAATGTGGAATCGCCGATTACGGCGACTATTTGCTCGGTGATACCGGATTTCTCCATGCCGATAGCCTGCCCGATACTTGAGCCCATACAGCCGCAGGTGTCCATCGCCGAAAGCGGTGGATAGGCGGCCAGCGTGTAACAGCCGATATCGCCGGTGATAACCAGCTTGGGTTCTTTTTTTGTTTTTCCAGGCAGATTAGAGCGGTTTGCCAGCGTGCTCAGCGTAAAAAAGAAGCCGCTGTGGGGACAGCCGGCGCAGAGCAGGGGAGGCCTTTTAAGCAGCTTATCGGCGCTTTTTATCTTGATGGTTTCTTGCTTAACTTTCAGCCCTGCTTTTACGGCACCCTCTTTCACGGCATTCGTATTAAGCTCGCCAATTATGGGAAAGTATTTTTTACCACTTACTTCAATCCCCATTGCCTTTATCTGGTTTTCCAGAAACGGGTCGAGTTCTTCTATAACAAGTAGTCTTTCCACCGAAGATGCAAAATCCCCGATAAGTTTCCGTGGTAGGGGGTAGCTCATCCCGAGTTTTAAGAAAGAAGCATCCGGAAATACCTCCCTGGCATACTGGTAGGCGATACCTCCGGTTATTATTCCAAGGTCTGGATTACCCTTTTCTATCCGGTTGAAAGAAAAGCCTTCGGCATATTCGGCCAGATTCTTTACCCTTTCTTCCACCAGAGGCCTGCGCCCGCGGGCCAGCGAGGGCAGCATTATATATTTTTCGGCATCATAGCTGAACGAGGCGCCTTTACTAAAATCTATTCTATCCTTGGTTTCTACCACGGTTCGCGAATGGGAGATTCGGGTGGTGGAGCGTAGCAGCACCGGCGTATCGAAGCGCTCGCTTATTACAAAGGCTTCGAACATCAGGTCGTAGGCTTCCTGGCTGTCAGACGGCTCCAGCAGGGGAACCTTGGCGAGTTCGGCATAGTGGCGGTTATCCTGCTCGTTCTGCGAACTGTGGATACCGGGGTCATCAGCAGAAATGACTACCAGCCCGCCTTTTACTCCGGTTATGGCGGCTGCCATAAAGGCGTCGCTGGCTACATTAAGGCCCACGTGTTTCATCGACGCCAGTGCCCTTACGCCGGCATAGGAAGCTCCCGTAGCCACTTCCATAGCTACCTGTTCGTTGGTGGACCACTCGGTATAGATATCCTTGAAACGGGCAAGGTGGTCTAAAATCTCGGTACTGGGTGTGCCGGGATAGGCAGCGGCGACCGCTATACCGGCATGGTAAGCCCCCAGCGCTATCGCCTCGTTTCCCAGTAAAAATTGCCTGCTCATACCTGATTACCAAGCTTTAAATAGGAATATGATAGAGGCAATAAAGCTTTCGTGTCAATTGCGGTTACGGAATAGTGAATAGGTACTAGTCCTTTAGTCCAATAAAGTTTGACATAGTCGTGGTTTATATGTTAGACTCCGCTTCTATGAAGCAACTACAAAAAGGATATTTTTTCTCGGAGAAAACAACCTACGCCTTTATCGGGCGCACCAGGGTGCGCTTCGGAGGCTTCAGAATCGGCTAGTAATCTATAATCAGTAAAGGTATAGTAGATTTTTACGCCTCCCGAAGTGGGAGGCGTTTTAGTTAGAAAGATGTCTCAAGAAGGTGCCGCTACAATAGAGAACTACGATACCATCCCTAAGCTGATAGTCCGCAATAAGGAGCAATGGGCGGATGCTACGGCGATGTGTATGAAAAACTTTGGCATCTGGCAGCGCCATAGCTGGCGGGAATATTATGATAAGGTAAAGAACCTTTCGCTGGGAATGGTAAGTCTCGGTCTTGAGCCTGGAGACGTCGTCGGTATAATCGGCGATAACGAGCCGCATTGGTTCTGGGGGGAATTCGCCGTTCAGGCAGCCGGGGGTATCCCGACAGGTATTTTCGTAGATAGCATCCCCTCGGAGGTACAATACATCGCCGAGCACGCCGGTATAAAGTTCGCCATCGTAAACGACCAGGAGCAGGCGGACAAGTTTCTTGAGATAAGGGAGAATCTTCCCAAATTAAAGAAGGTGATTTACTGGGATCCCAAGGGTTTGAAGAACTATGACGACCCCATACTGATAAGCTACGACGATGTTATGAAATTGGGAAGGGAATACGGCGGGAAATACCCTGGCCTTTTCGAAGAGAACATCAGAAAAGGCACGGGAGACGATACCGGATTCATTTACTACACTTCCGGTACGACAGGTAAACCGAAGGGTGCTGTCCTGAGCCACAGGGCGCTAATTACTACCGCCTATGATTTCCTGAGCCGCTATCCCATTAACGAGAACGATGACCTCATCTCCAATTTCCCCGCCGCCTGGGTAGGTGATAGCTTTTTTGCCACCATTCCTCATCTGGTAACCGGAGCCCGTTTGAATTTTCCGGAGGAGCCAGATACGATGGTTGCCGATACGCGGGAAATAGGACCTAACTTCTGTATTTACGGCCCCCGCCAGTGGGAGGGTATCGTCAGCGAGATACAGGTGAAGATGATGGATGCCCACCCTATAAAGCGCTTTTTCTATAGGCTGTTCATGCCGGTAGGATATAGGATGGCTGAGGCAAAACTAAAGGGAGAGAGGCCTAATCTCTTATGGCGCGGGCTTTACTGGGTAGCTAATGGACTTCTTTTTCATCCGCTTAAAGACAAGCTGGGTTTGAGCCGTGTCCGCTTCGCCGTTACCGGCAGCTCCGTTCTGAGCCTGGATACCTTTAGAATGATTCACGCAATAGGCATAGAGCTAAGGCAAAACTATGCTTCGACGGAAGCCGGCTTTATCTCCTCCCATTCAAAAGACGAACTAAGCTTTGATTCAATAGGCCGCCCGGCGGTGGGCGTTGAGGCTAGGCTGACAGATGAAGGCGAACTCCTGATAAGGAGCGATTGTATGTTCAGCGGTTATTTTAAGGATGAACAGAAGACGAAGGAAGCTTTCTCGGGCGGCTGGTTCCATACCGGAGATGCCGTTAACATAAACGACGAAGGACATCTTATCTTCCTTGACAGGCTCGCCGACCTGGGAGAGCTTGCCTCGGGTGCTAAATATGCTCCGCAGTATATAGAAGGGCGGTTGCGTTTTAGCCCTTATATAAAAGATGCCATGGTAATCGGCGGCAAGGACAAAGATTTCGTCTCGGCTATGGTTAATATAGATTTCGCTATGGTGAGCAAGTGGGCGCAGCAGAGGCGTATCCCTTACACGACCTATGTAGACCTGTCACAGCGCAAAGAAGTCGCCGAGCTGGTTCAGAAAGACCTGGAGCGGGTAAACGGCTACTTACCGGAGGTCTCTCGGGTAAGGAAGTTCGTTATTCTCCACAAGGAATTTGACCCCGATGAAGCCGAACTTACCCGAACCCGTAAACTAAGGCGTGGTTTTATGGCGGAGCGTTACAGCGACCTGATAGGCGCTATGTATGGTCAGAATGATGAGGTAAAGGTGGAAGCGGCAGTAACTTATCGTGATGGCCGCAAGGGTAAGGTAACCACCACTATTAAGGTGAGGACTCTTTAGATGGAAGAATTACTGCAATTTGTAGTAACCGGCCTGATGGTGGGCATGGTGTATGCCCTAATTGCCCTTGGCTTTACCCTGATATGGAAGTCTTCAAGCGTGGCTAACCTGGCACTGGGCCAGATGGTTCTCATCTTCTCCTGGTTCACCTACGGTATGCTGGCACAGCTGGGCATACCCTTATGGCTGGGTCTTATTCTGGTAATAATCTTCGCCGTATGTGTGGGTTGGCTGATGGAGAGGGTGGTTATGAGGCCGCTTATCGGCCAGCCTATCCTTTCGCTGGTGACTATCACTCTGGGAGTGGCCTTTTTCCTGGAGGGTGTGGTCAGCCTTATCTGGCCCATCAGCACCGCTGCTTTGCCACGTATGTTCCCCGATGAACCTATTCATATTGGCTCGGCAGTCGTCTCTCAGGAGTACCTCTGGGCAGCGGCTATATCGCTGGTGCTTTTCGGTCTGCTTACCTTGTTTTTCCGCTATCATAAGATGGGTGTAGCCATGCGAGCCACCGCAGACGATCAGATGGCCGTCTGGGCTTGCGGCATTCCGGTAACCCGAATCTTCTCGGTATCGTGGATACTGGCTTGTATGCTGGCAGCCGTCGGCGGTGTTTTAATGTCTTCCATCGGCGGCGTTACCTTCGGCCTGGTAGAAACGGGACTAAAATCTTTTTCCGTGGTTATCCTGGGAGGCCTGGATTCCTTCCTGGGCGCCATTATCGCCGGGCCGGTTATCGGCCTGGCTGAAAACCTGGGCGGCGGCTACCTGACATCGCTCACCTGGCCGGGCGTTAAGGATGTCATTCCCTTTATAATCATAATAATCGTCCTGTTCCTCAAGCCTTACGGCTTGTTCGGGCAGGAGAGGATTGAGAGGATATAAGTGTCGGATCTGCCCTGCGGTACCAAGAACTATACCTACGCCGCCGATATGGCTATCTTTCGTACGCGTACCCAGTGGGTACTGCTCGGTATATTTCTGGTCGTCTTGTTCACGGCGCCGCTTTACCTTAGCAGCTACTGGTTGAGCGTAATAAACCTGATAGGTATCACCATAGTGGCCGCTACCGGGCTTAATATTCTCACCGGCTACTGCGGGCAGCTATCCGTGGGACATGCCGGTTTTATCGCCGTCGGTGCCTATACTTCGGCTGTGCTTACCAGCCGCCTTGATATGCCGTTTCCGGTAGCCATAGTAGCTTCCGGGCTTCTGGCCGGGCTTATAGGTATAATATTCGGAGTTGCCTCGCTGAGGGTAAAAGGCTTTTACCTGGCGATAGCCACCATAGCCGCCCAGATAATAATAATCTGGGTAATAAACCATATGACCAGCATAACCGGCGGCTTTATGGGTTTGAGCGTGCCCCGTATCGAAATGTTCGGTATCACTTTCAATACCGGCCAGAGCCAGTTTTTCCTTATCTTTATAATCGCTCTGGCCGTTGTTTTCTATGCCAAGAACCTGGTACGTACCAGGGTGGGCCGTGCCTTTGTAGCTATCCGGGATAACGACCTGGCTGCCGAAGTGATGGGCATCAACCTCTTCCGTTACAAGCTGC
>DAOUMG010000058.1:0-10011 GCA_034411935.1 Dehalococcoidaceae bacterium | reverse complement strand
CGCTAAAAATAAAATTAGAAAGGTTAAAGACTAAAAAGGAGGAAAAAAATGGCAAAGACAAGTTTTGTTCCCAATCCAGCCAAGATAAAAGTTTTTGGCCTGGGTGGTGGTGGCTGTAATGCGGTTACCCGAATGGTCAGGGAAGAAATCCAGGGTGTTGAATTCATCGCTATGAATACCGATGCCCAGGCTCTGGCTATTACCGAAGCGCCTATCCGCATTCAGCTGGGCGAGAAGCTAACTAGGGGGTTAGGTGTCGGTGGCGACCATAACCTGGGACAGAAGGCGGCTGAGGAGAGTCGCGACGAAATCAAGGAACTGGTCGGCGGAGCCGATATGATCTTCGTCACCTGTGGCATGGGTGGTGGTACCGGTACCGGTGCGGCACCGGTTATCGCCGAAGAGTCTAAAAAGAGCGGCGCCCTGACTATCGCCGTAGTAACTAAACCGTTCACGTTTGAGGGTACTCACCGCACAGATGTTGCCAAGGATGGCATTACCCGCCTTCTGGGCAAGGTCGATACCCTGATTATAATCCCCAATGACCGTCTGCTTGACCTGTGCGATACCAAGACGGGCGTTGATACCGCCTTCAAAATGGCAGACGATGTACTGAGGCACGGTGTACAGGCGATTTCAGAAGTAATCACCATCCCCGGACTGATTAACCTAGATTTTGCCGATGTCAGGTCAGTAATGAAGGACGCCGGCCCGGCCTGGATGTCTATCGGACATGGTACAGGTAAGAACCGGGCGGTTGATGCCGCCAAGGAAGCTCTTGACAGCCCGCTTTTAGATGTTTCAATAGAAGGTTCCAAGGGTGTGCTGTTCAATGTCGTAGGTGGCAACGACCTGACACTATGCGAGGTTAATGAAGCCGCCGAAGTTATCAAACAGGCGGTTGATCCGGATGCCAATATCATCTTCGGTGTCGCCCATGATCCTAATATGGGGAACGACCTGAGGATAACCCTGATTACTACCGGCTTTATATCCAAGACCGGAATTGAAGAAGAGGATGAAGACGACGAGATTAACAGGCAGCTAAAAGAGCTTAAGAGCGAGGATGAACTTGATGTACCTTCGTTCCTGCGCCGGCCGCTGTTTAGCCGACATCGCCAGGCGGTAACGCCGGCAGATAAAGCTATCAAGACCTCGACAAAATCATCCTGGCGTTAAGATAAAAGAGAAGATTTAGAGTCTGGAAAAGAGTTGCTGCGGGGCACAAAAGCCCCGCAGCTATTTTTTTAGTAAAAAACTTAAAAACGTCTTGACAGGTACAATATATTGTGTTAGTTTATCTAAGCGACACAATATGATGTGTGGTAATAACTATGCAATGTCCTTACTGCGGTTATGATGATTCCAGGGTTATAGACTCAAGGGATGTTAACGATGGCGTTCGCCGCCGCCGCGAATGCTTGGAATGTAGCGCCCGTTTTACTACTTATGAAAGGCTGCAACCAACGGGGCTCTTCGTAGTAAAGAGGGACGGGCGGCGCGAGGAATATGATAAAGATAAGCTTCTTTCCGGTATCAGAAAAGCCTGTGAAAAGCGACCTTTTGAAGCGGGTGAAGCAGATAGAATGGCCGATGAAATAGAAGCCGAGCTATACCAGCTCGGCAGAGCCGAGGTTGATAGTGTTGCTATCGGCGATATGGTGATGGAGAAGCTGAAGAAGAGAGATTATATTGCTTATATCCGTTTTGCCAGCGTTTACAGGAAGTTCACCGATATCACCGAGCTTAAAGAAGCGGTTGATAACCTGGTAGATAGGAAGATAGTTGTTTCAACCGCATCGGGTCAGCTGCCTTTATTGCCCGAGGAAAAGCTGGCTACATCGGCCGGTGGCCGCAGGAGGCGGGTGAAATGAGCAAAGCGGAAAGTCTAGGAAAGAAACAGGTAAAAGCATTAAACCGCAGCCGGATTGCCCGGGCAGTCTTTTTCGCTGCCGAGTCCATGGGTATCTCGGACAGGGACAGGATTGAACAATATACCGGGCAGTTGATTGAGCGGCTGGAGAAGCCAGCGACCCTGCCAGGCATGGAGCATCTGGCTCCGGTAAATGGCAAACAGTCCATGCGGCTGGTTACCGACTCCGAGATAGAAGCTATGGTAAAAGAAGTCCTGGACGGCGAAGAGAAGGCACCCAAGGAAGAAACCTTGCCAGAGGAGGAAGCTGTTATCATGGAAAAAACAGAGATGTTAACTTCCGGCATAGAGCTTACTGAAAACGCCATAAGGGTGCTGGAGAAGAGGTATCTCAAGAAGGACAAGAAGGGCAAGGTTGCCGAAACACCGGAGGAATTATTCCGAAGAGTGGCTCAAACTATCGCCTCGGCGGAACTTATTTATAACGATAAAGCGGATGTTAAAGTAGTTGAAGATGAATTCTATAATCTAATGGCCAGCCTCGAATTTCTGCCCAACTCGCCTACCCTTATGAACGCCGGCCGCGAGCTGGGTCAGCTGTCCGCCTGTTTCGTGCTGCCGATAGAAGACTCTATGGATTCCATTTTCGATGCTGTCAAGCATACCGCTCTTATCCATAAAAGCGGCGGTGGCACCGGATTTTCCTTTTCGCGCCTGAGGCCGGAGAAAGACAGGGTCGGCTCTACCGGAGGCGTAGCCAGCGGGCCGGTTTCCTTTATGCGCGCCTTTGATATTGCTACCGATGTCATCAAACAGGGCGGTACCCGCCGCGGCGCTAATATGGCAATTCTTAACGTCGACCACCCGGATATATTAAAGTTTATCAATGCCAAGCAGGAGGCTGGCGTACTTACCAATTTTAACCTTTCCGTAGCGGTGACCGATACCTTTATGAAGGCAGTAGAGGCAGGCGCTGATTACGAGCTAATAAATCCACACAGCGGCGAGGCGGTTAAAAAGCTGAATGCTAAGAAGGTGTTTGATGAGATAGTGGCTCTTGCCTGGAAGACGGGCGATCCCGGCGTGGTCTTTATAGACCGTATAAACGAAACCAATCCCACTCCCCACCTTGGTCGCATTGAGAGTACCAACCCCTGTGGCGAGCAGCCACTGCTTCCCTACGAGTCCTGTAACCTGGGCTCAATAAACCTGGCCAGGATGGTTAAAAGTAAAAACGGCACTGCCGAGATTGACTATCTCAAACTGGGCGGGGTGGTGAAAAAGGCCGTTCGGTTTCTGGATAATGTCATAGAGGTTAATAAGTTCCCTATAAAGGAAATCACCCAGATGACTCGTAAGACCAGGAAAATAGGCTTAGGGGTAATGGGTTTTGCCGATACGCTGGTACAGATGGGCGTTCCTTATAACTCCGAGGAAGCGCTCGGAATAGCCGAGGAAGTGATGCGCTTTATCAGTGATGAGGCTACCAAAGCCTCGGCCATTCTGGCACAGGAGCGAGGCGCCTTTCCGGCTTTTAAAGGTAGCGTTTATGATACCGAGGGCGGTTTAAAGATTAGGAACGCTTCCCGTACCACTATCGCTCCTACGGGAACGCTAAGCCTAATCGCTGGTTGCTCTAGCGGCATAGAGCCCCTGTTTGCCTTAAGCTATACCAGGAATATCCTGGACGGCGCCCGGCTGATTGAGGTCAATTCTTACTTTGAAAAAGCATCTAAAGAAGATGGTTTTTATTCCCATGAAATGATACAGGAATTGGCTGACGGGGTTAACCTTGAGGATATGGAGCAGGTGCCGCAAGCTATTAAAAAACTATTTGTTACAGCTCATAATATAACCCCGGAGTTGCATGTAAAAATGCAGGCAGTCTTCCAGAAATATACCGATAACGCCGTTTCCAAGACGGTTAACTTCCCCCGCCAGGCTGCCAAAGAGGATGTAGCCAAGGTATACAGGCTGGCCTTTGAGGAGGGACTTAAAGGGATTACCATTTACCGGGACGGCAGCAAAGAATCGCAGCCGCTTAGCACTGGCAAGGCGGTTAAAACCGAGGAGAAACCGGCCGAGATTATCCAGGCACCCAGGAAGAGAGCCAAGGTAACCACCGGTGTTACCGAGAGGGTAACTACCGGCTGCGGTTATATTTATGTAACTGTTAATTCGGATGACCACGGTATCTGCGAGGTATTCTCCACGTTGGGCAAAGCAGGCGGTTGCGCCTCGGCACAGCTGGAAGCAATCTGCCGCTTGAGTTCGCTGGCGCTCAGGTCGGGCATGGATGTGGCTTTGGTGGTCAAGCAGTTAAGGGGTATCCGCTGTCCGTCTATCGCCTGGGAGAGCGGTAAGTCTATTCTTTCCTGTGCCGATGCCATCGCCAGCGTGCTGGAGAAGCATATCAAGGGAAATAAAGATGACGGTGGCAACGGTGGCGGGGAGAGAAAGGTAACTCCGGACCTGGGGCTGGTGAGGAACATAGCCGGGCAGTGCCCCGATTGCGGTAATATACTGGTATATCAGGAGGGCTGCTTCATCTGCCCCGGCTGCGGTTATACCAAGTGTTAAAGAAAGGAGGTGAAGTATGATTAATATGGATGACAGGGTGATGGTATTTATAGACGGTAGTAATATGTACCATTCGCTAAAGAATTATTTTAAGAGGGCCGATATTGATATCGGCTGTTTTTGCAGAAAACTTCTGGATAAACGCCGTCTGGTAAGGGTTTATTATTATAACGCCGCCGTAAGTCAGAAGGAGGAACCGGAGCGCTACCGAGACCAGCAGAAGTTTTTCTCCGGTATAGAGGCGATACCCTATACCGAGCTCAGGCTGGGACGGCTGGTCTATGCCAACTGGCCGTCGGCGCCACCCTATGAAAAAGGTGTTGATATATTACTGGCTACCGATATGATAACCCATAGCTATAAAAATAATTACGATACGGCCGTTTTGGTGGCCGGAGATAACGATTATGTCGGCGCTATCCAGGCGGTTAAGGATAACGGCAAGAATCTGGAAGTAGCCCTGTTCGGCAAAGAGAGGACATCACTACAGCTAAGAAAGGTAGCCGATAGGGTAATAACAATAGACGGACGGCTGTTAAGAGGCTGCTGGAAGTAACCAGTTTTTTAGATATTTCTATGAGCCGATCAGGTTCGGGCAGGGCAGTTCGCCAAAGGATGAGGGGTCCTCTTTTTTCCCCCAGGGATTATCTTGCTCTGGAGCGTGGAACTATAGTCAAGGACTGGGGAGGACGGCTGGCGGTAGCCGTTATCTACCCCAACTCGTACTATGCTGGCATGTCCAACCTGGGTATCCATGCTCTCTATCGTCTTCTAAACTGCTATTCGGATGTCGTAGCCGAGCGGATTTTCTGGGAAGGTGATCGGGGGAAAAAGCTACAAAGTCTTGAGTCGCAGCGGCCACTGGCCGATTTCAGCATACTGGCTTTTTCTATTTCCTACGAGCTTGATTATTTCAATGTAGTAAAGGTTCTTAAAGCTGCTGGTATTCCTATATATGCCTCTGAGCGGAACGAAAGCCATCCGCTGGTTATCGCAGGGGGAGCCGCCGTTACCGCCAATCCCAGGCCAATGGCGCCGTTTCTGGACTGTATCGGTATCGGCGAAGCCGAGGTGATAGTACCGCCACTGGTATCGCTTATGACTGATTGTAATAGCTATGGCAGGGACGAGTTATTATCCCGGCTGGCTCTTCTGCCGGGCGTTTATGTGCCACGGTACCATACGGAAAAGCCGGTTATCCGCCAGTGGCTAAAAGATCTGAATGATTTTCCGGTTAGCTCTGTGGTAATAACACCGGCCACCGAGCTGGGAAACCTGTATCTCATAGAAGTAGAGCGCGGCTGTAACCGTGGTTGTCTTTTTTGCCTGGTGGGCGCTTCTTTCTGCCCGATGCGCTACCGTTCTCTTGATACTTTGCTTTCGCAGGCGAAGGAGGGGCTGAAGTACCGTAGACGCATCGGTCTGGTAGGACCGGCCGTCTTCGACCACCCTCAACTTGAAGAACTGGTGGTGGGCTTAAGGCGTCTGGGGGCGGGGCTTTCAATAAGCTCGCTCCGAGTAAAACCGCTTTCAGATACACTGCTGAAGAATCTGGCTGAAGGCGGAGTTAAGACGGTAGCTATCGCGCCGGAGGCAGGGACGCTCCGTTTGAGACAGATAATCGGTAAAAATATCTCGGATGATGACATAATAGAGGCGGTGGACAAACTGGCTGGTTTTAGGATAAAAGAAATAAAACTGTACTTTATGATTGGATTGCCCTCGGAGAATGATGAGGATGCCGAGGCTATTATAAACCTGTCCTTAAAATGTAAGGCAGCGGCAGATAAAAGGCGCAACGGCTGCCGTTTGAGCTTGAACATCGCCCCGTTTGTGCCTAAGGCAGGCACACCTTTCCAGTGGTTACCTATGGCTAGCACCTCCGTGCTGAAAAGCCGTTTGGATAGAATTAAAAACGCCCTCGCTCCTAAAGGAATTAAAGCGAAGGGCGAAAGCCTTCTTTATAGCCAGATTCAGGCGGTCTTGAGCCGCGGAGATGAACGGTTGGAAGGGATAATAAGCGGCATGGAGGAACTATCGTCTTCCGAGTGGAAAAGGCTTGTTAAGAAAAATGAGACAGAAGTAGATTACTATGCCCACCAGAAGTGGCTTCTGGGAGAGAGCCTCCCCTGGGAAGAGATAGATTTAGGCGTTAGTACAGGTTATCTTAAAGAGGAATTGAAGAAGGCATTTCCGGAAGTTTGTGCGAATAGAGACATTATATAAAGAAGGATATACGTAAATAAAAAAGGGAGCATTAGCTCCCTTTGGTGTCTGTTATTTATCTTTACTGGTTAAGTAACTCGGCAACTACGGCGTTTATCAAACCGCCGTCTGCTTTGCCCCTAAGCTGGGGCATTAGCTTGCCCATTACCTTACCTTTATCATGCGGTCCCTGAGCGCCGACCTCGGCAATGGCTTTTTTGGCAGCGGCTATAATATTTTCCCGCGACATTTGTTCGGGCAGATACTCCTCGAGAATGGCCATCTCGGCGGTCTCGTTATCTACCAGGTCCTGGCGTTTACCTTTCTCAAAAGCCTCGATACTCTCTTTGTGCTGCTTTATCTGTTTGGCGATAACTCCAAAGGTATCTGCATCATCGAGCTCTTTCATCTTTGCCTTCTCAGCATTGGTGATAGCTGCAATGATACTGCGGATTACCAGACACCTGAGCTTATCGCCTTCCCTAAGCGCTTGCTTCAGGTCTTGCATCAAGGTCTGTTTAAACGTATCTGCCATCAAGCTACCTGATATTCCTGGCTACCTTTGAAGCCATGCGTCTCTTGGCGGCTTCCTTCCGTTTGCGTCGGGTAGGCGGTTTCTGATAGTGGGCGCGACGGCGCGCTTCTGATAAAATACCGCCGTGCTGCACCTTGCGGTTGAACCGCTTCAGCAGGCTCTCGAAACTCTCGTTTTCCTGGGCTTTTACATCGGACAAATCTCTTCCACCCCCCTTCAGAAACCATAAAATAGATGCGACAAAACTAGGATTATCTAAGAAATCCGTAAAGAACCATTTTAGTCTGTAGGCTTTAGACTGTCAAGCGCCTGAGGTCTTGGGGTTAAGTTTTATTACTACTCGTAAACGGCTATGACCACCGCTTCTTTGGGATTGTGCTCGTCGAAGAAGAGGACGGCCGCCTTGCGGCCAGCGGTCATCTCTATGGAGGGTATGTTGCGGGCGACGGCCACGCTTTCCAGATAGACCTTGTAGCTGGAAGCCAGCTGTACGGTGGCCGTGTAGTTACCGGAATTAAAACTTCTCAAAATCGCTTTCTTGAGTCTCATCTTCAATCGCTCCGTTCATAAAATGCTATATATTGCCCAGTAAGAGTTGCTGCTCATATCGCCCGCGGTCCGGCTGATAAAAAAGCGTTATGCCCAGCACCCGCCATTTATCCTGTTCCAGGCCGATGCGGCTATCGGTAATGTCAATCACATCGTAAAGTTCCTGCCCGCAGTTGACAGGCACGCGGATAAATCCTCCGCACGATGCTACCTCCAGCTTTCTGAGACAGGCATCTCCTCTATCATCAGCCTCAGAAACGCTATCTATATTTCTATCTTCAATGTGTTTTAAACGCTCGCCGGTAAGCCCGATTTCAGCCCACTGGTAGCTGTTAACAATCAAAGGAGCATCGCCTATCGGGTCGTAGCCCTCGACCTGGATGTGGTTAAAGGTAAGAGTTCCCTGGCGATAGCTGCCTTCAAACAGGTCATGGCTTAAGCCGTATGAGTAGCTTGAGCTATCGGTCGCCTGAGGATTAACCAGATAAGCTTCATATCCTTCTAAAAAGATGGCATCTGGCACAAGGCCTAGCAGTTTTTCTATCAGGGTATCGCCCATGTCGCCGGGGTTTATCGAGAAATCGGGGTATAGCGAACCTATCATACTTGATTGAGACTTAATGTTAAGCCTGATGCCTACCCGGGACAGGATAAAGGCGATAATTTCTTTTACGGATAGCTCCTGGGTATCCTTGTTCCAGCGGAACTGGTGCCTGGCGCACCATTTCTTAAGCAGATTCCAGCCGCCCGTGGCGGATAGAGTAAGGCTTGACTGACCACCGGAGCTTAAGTGCTCCAGATAGTCAATTATAAAGCAGAGACCGGCACTAAACTCCTCGCCCTGGCTGGTGATATAACCCGGAGCCAGCTTGAGCTGACCGCCTGTTTTTAAAAGAGATAACTCACCGCTGCCGGGTGAGTTATAGCGGCCGTTTTCGTTAGAGAGTTCGGCGGTGAGATAGTCCGTTTGCTTGCCGATTTGCTGTTTTATAGCGGTAACATCTGTATTTAGCTCAACTTCCTGAGGGGTAAGCAGCGCCCGCCAGACGCTGTTACTTGAGGACAGCCAGCAGTATTCGCCATGATGGGCGATAGCCAGCCCGTATTCCGAATCCAGATTAAAGGGCTCCGGCTCAAGCCACAGATTTTCTGTGAACTGGCTTCCGATTGTGGAATGAGACCAAAATGGTCGGCTATAAGCCTGAACGCCTTGATACTTCTCTATGAAAAAGGCACGGTGGACATCGGGTTTGGCCAGGAAAGCCTGGCGGTACTGGTAATCGCCGCCGGCAGGAGCCTGAGCGAATGTTTTAAGCTCGGACCAGTCGCCTTCGCTATAAACCAGGCTCCAGAGATGATAGTTGCCGTCCTGGTCTTGCCCGGTAAGAAAAAGGTTATAATCGCTATCGTAGGTGGCGGCTACACCGGAAAGGACGCCCGTATTTTTATCCCAGGATTGCTTGGTCTGCCACTGGCCACCTATAAGTTCCTTGACATAGAGCGTGCTCTGGTCGGCGAAGAAGAGGGCTAAATCGCCGCTTGGTTTGTAGGCGGCGGCGATGCCGTTGATGGCCGTGGTGGGAGAGTAGTCGATAAGCTCCGGGCTGGACCAGCTTGAGCCGTAATCGGTGCTCTTTAATCTTTGTATCTTGCGGTCTGACTTTATCCAGAAGATGCTTACCTCGGCACCCAGCGAGGCGATAGCCACGATGACGGCGTTGTACTGGCTACAGTAGTCCCACTGGCTGAAACCGGACTCCGGGCTCGGATTGGCTACTCTTTGCCGGTATAGCTTGCGGGAATCGGACGGTGGCGTGATGCGTACCCGTATCATAGAGCCGTCGCCGGCCAGCGTCATGGCGTGGTAGTAGTCCTCTTCGGAGCCTTGATAAAGCCTCTGCCAGTTGAGCCTGGTAATGCCGGAGGCAATGTTACTGGCCGTCAGCTTGACGCAGGGTGTCCGTGAGGATTGTTTCTGAGCGGCTAAAAGCGATGAGGTCAAACTTTTCATATTATGTTTTCACCTCTTTACTGTATTTACCCTATTTACCCTGGTCAGGAACATATTCCTTGCCCCAGAAGAGGTGACCGAATATGTAGCCGACTGTAAATAGGAGCCACCCCTTAAGGACATCCCCCCAGTCGTAATGATGACCAAGATAAATCCCCAGACTAACAAGGCTTACTATCCAGAAGAACTCAAACTTGTGCCATAAATCACGGAATATATAAGTCCAGGGGCGACCGCCTATCTTCACCCATAATTCTT
>DAOUMG010000057.1:0-3264 GCA_034411935.1 Dehalococcoidaceae bacterium | reverse complement strand
CACCTCAGGTTTGGTATCCACTATTACCATCCGACATCACTCCAATAGTTTGGAGAGTATGATGACAATACATAAGGCTCCTAACAAGACAACCATAAATAAGACGATGAGGCTAGATCCATTTAGTTTTTTAGTTTTTTCTGCCTGTGCCATAACTTCTTAACCTGCTTTCTGATTTGAAGTGTGATATCCATGACCGCCCCGACAGGGCAGATGTAATTACACCATATATTATATACAAAGAAGCTTAGTGCAATAGTGACGGCTAGAAGCACCCACTGAATCCGTGTGCCACTTTGACTGAACAGGGTGCCCCAGGGCTCAAAGACAGAAAGGCTTGGAGCCAGTAATAACAGAGATAAGAAAACAGCCAGCCAAAGGAGAATATAGCGGAATTTTCGTAGTATTTGGTGCCAGTAACTTGAAGGTTTGATACCACCGCCGCCAATTTTATAGGTAACTTCCTGTATACCGGCAAAGGGGCATAACCAGAAGCAGTAGAAGTTCTTTCCGAAAATTAAAGCTAGCCCTAAAACACCAAAGATTAAGATATAGAAAATTAGACTGGTGGCAATATTTGGTGGGCTACCGGTAAGCCACACCGCAAAGTTGGTCAGGCTTAAAGGTATAGTAAGCCAGACACCTAAGATAGCGAATCCAATAAGCAGCATGATGTAGCGTGACCATTTAAAACGATGCAATTTAGGAATGGAACGAATGATTACGACGCAACCTAGGCAAAGAATCAACAATATTTCAGGCAACCCGAAGGAAATAGACTGCTTAGGTATCGGAAATGATTCACCCAGCTGATCGGCCAATATTCTTCTACCATTTTGAACAGCGGATGCCACGCCATTACTGGAAATGGTCGCTCCGCTGACAGCATCAACGTCATCACCGAGGATGAGCGATTCATTAAACTGCCGACCGATATACTGTTCGAAGAAATTGTGGGTATATAGCTTTTCAACCCAGGGCGGGTCGTCACGGTGCTCTATTATGTCTAAGTAGGTAATTACACCATCAAGAGTCCAGCCAATACCAACGGTCATAAAACCGCCGTAACCATGGCCATCACTTACCGTGATATAACTGCCAGGACTCACGGAGGCTTCATCGCTTACGGAATAAAGATAGCTATTTCCTGCCGGTTCATACTTAAGCAACTGGAAATCATTAGTACCTGATATCTGGGATACATATGACCCAACATCCTCAGTTTTCGGCAAGTGACTATATACAGAGGCGCCTATTAAACTACCGATTGCTAGCGCAATTAGTATCTTTTTTAGCACATTAGTATTAGCACTTGACGTGAATTTCGTCAAACTGGAGAAAATCAGGCCACGCATAAGATACTCCTTTTCACTTGTTTAGCAAAAGTCTGCCGAGCTCGCATACCCTATAATCTGGTGCAACTGGTCATTGAGATACAACTCTTCCATTTTGTAGCTGCCAAAGCGTGACTCGATGTAAGGCTGGTCCTCTGGACACTGTGTCCCGGCATATTCCAAACTGACGTTTAATGCCCTGGGCGTTTCACGGAAGTGATGAACCGTGAACTGTGTCCTATGATCCACCCTGAGTGTCAATTTATGACCATATTAAGATACCCGTCTGTCAAAACGATTGAGTACGGCCTTCCCCAGTGCTTCCTCAACTTCAATGGATCACAGGCTTCTATCACGACACATGGGTTCTATACTTACCATCCATACGTAGATGACATCAGATTCTGGGTAAACATTATTGAGCGTCGGTTTTACCAGTGCCGGGCGGCTCCACCACTGTCCTTTCACTTTTCTCGGCTGGGTTAATCCAAGGACACGTAGATGACGTAATACCTTCTTGGCGTTAATAGTGAGACCTTCGACGCGTAGCGCCATGGTGACCTTTCGGTAACCGTAAACTGCAGCACGGCCACAGCGTATTTTATTGATGTCCGCCACCAGTGCCGCATTTAAAACTCGTCCTTCGGTTTCCCGGAAGGACGATAATAGTAACTGGAACTGGCCCATTCCTACCGCTCCTAAAGCTGCATTACGAGACTTCCGTTCAACCAAGAAACCCTTGACCATTTGTCGTTTTATCGCCGTACCTGGATTCCGCCCAACTTTTTTGGTCATGATGATTACCTGTTGGCCCGCTAGTTCCTTCAGACGTTGTTTTCCTCTGCCAAAAGGTCGTGCCCTCTTTTGGTCCATGTGTCCGTGAGAGCGCAACGACCATCCTCCAAAAACCGACCCGCTCAAGCTTATCGCTGGGGGGATCGGTTTTTGGAGGATGGTTTCCAATTCTTGACTATAACAAACGTCTGCCAGGTGTTACATTACCTAGATAGCTCGTTTTTGTCTTGTTGCGATGCGCAAACCAGCGATCCCCATTAGAATCAAACCTGGAAGAGCGATTAATAACACGAACATCAAGGCAGATTTTGGTTCACTCTCAGCATAGCCGGCAAGAATGTTTTGCACGCTAAAGAGTATTAATAACAATCCGCTAATACCAATGGCCCATTCATACCATTTTACCGTAATGGCTTTAGCCCTAAGATACTGAATAAACCAAGCAATTCCAAAACCGATAAATAATGATATGGTCGCCCAGATAACAATACTAGATGTAAACATTCTTTCTCCTCATTTTATATTTTTTCATCTTGCTAGATGTAAGGTTGTGCGGAGTAGTCAATATTAAAGGTCGGTAAATCCTTATTCCACCAGTTTTCAATTTCTTCAGGATGTAAGCCATACCCAAAGGCTTGATCCATATTGGTGAAAAAACCATTCAATAGAGAGGTATGAGAAATGACTGGCTTGACGAATTCATGGATCGATTGAAGTTTTTCTTTGGCAAAAACACACGCACCCTGGCACATGCCGCAATATGAGACCGACTCCTCCCAAAACTTCCGGCATTTGAAATGATCGAAATACCATGTTTTATGGCCCGGGGAGTTGAAAAGCTCTGGTTTCACATCCTCCTCATATTTGGGAGTGATATCCCACGACGGTTCCCCTAATCCTTTTTGAAGCGCAGAGGCTGGGCAAGTAGTGGCACATTTGATACAGGTATGACAAAATTTTTGAGCACCGAAGTTCACCGGTTTGGTTGGAGCAACGGGCAGGTCGATCAAATTAAATTTAGACTCACGAATCATCGTACCAAATTCGGGCGTTATAAGGTGCTGAACCCTACCACATTCTCCCAGACCACTTAGTTCACCCCATGCAGGAAGCGGACCAAGCCCGAAAACGTTAC
>DAOUMG010000056.1:0-10709 GCA_034411935.1 Dehalococcoidaceae bacterium | reverse complement strand
TAATGACTCATCCGGCAAAGGAAAAAGCGATAAAACAGGCACTGGCTAAAATAGCCAGGCTTGATGTGGTTAAAGAAGTGAACAACTGCGTAAGAGTTGAGGAGATTTAGCGGAGTAATTAATGGAAACGGGAGTACTGAAAAGGTACAGGGATTTCCTGCCGATAACTGATAATACACCACAGCTATTTCTGGGAGAGGGGGATACGCCGCTGGTGCGCTGTCATGTGCTTGAAGAGGAAATTGGCTGCGGCGGGCTTTACTTCAAACTGGAAGGCTGTAATCCCACCGGTTCGTTCAAGGACAGGGGAATGGTGGTTGCCGTCGCCAAGGCGGTGGAAGAAGGGCATAAGGCGGTCGCCTGCGCCTCAACCGGCAACACCAGTGCCTCTGCCAGCGCCTACGCCGCTGCTACGGGCTTGAAATCTATAATCATTATCCCTAGGGGTAAGATAGCCGTCGGCAAGCTGGCGCAGGCGATTGTCTATGGCGCTACCATCATCGCTATAGATGGCAACTTTGACCAGGCATTAAAGATAGTAAGGGAACTGACGCAGAAACACCCCGTCGCCCTGGTGAACTCGGTCAATCCATACCGCATAGAAGGGCAGAAGACGGCGGCATTTGAAATCATAGATACCCTGGGAGAAGCGCCTGACCTGCTCTTTATCCCCGTGGGTAACGCCGGCAATATCACCGCCTACTGGAAGGGATTCAGAGAGTACCACCAGGCGGGCAAAGCAATTAAAAGACCTATGATGATGGGTTTTCAGGCGGAGGGCGCCGCGCCCATTGTGAGGGGTCATATAGTAGATAAACCGGAGACAATAGCCACCGCTATCAGGATAGGCAACCCCGCCAGCTGGCAGAAAGCGGAAGCAGCGCGCGACGAATCCGGTGGCGTTATAGATATGGTTTCGGATGAAGAGATAATGAAAGCATACGGCATAATGGCAAAAGAAGCAGGTATCTTCGGCGAGCCGGCGTCGGCGGCATCTCTGGCGGGGCTTTTAAAGCTTAAAAGAAAAGGACACAGTTTCAGCGGGAAGGTAATCGTCTGCGTGGTTACCGGCACCGGACTTAAAGACGCCGATATAGCTATCGGGAGCGGTGTCAAACCGATTGAGGTCAAGGCCGAGCTGGCAGCAGTAGAAGCTGCGCTTGGCCTGAGCTAATATCTTAGGAGGAATAAGAATGGCAAAAGAGATTATAGAAGGCATCGGCGAGGCTTTTTACCACCACTACCCGCGCGTCGCAGCCGTGATTACCTCGAGCCTAGGGGGCAGGGATAACGCTATGGCGGCAGCCTGGCATATGCCGGTATCTTTAGACCCCCCTATCTTCTGCGTTTCTATCTCCGCCAAGCGCGTTTCGCATAATATGATAATACAAAGCGGCAGCTTCGGCGTTAATTTCTTGCCGCTGGGCAAGGCGGATATAGTGGCCGGAGTGGGAGGCACCCATGGAGACGAGGTGGACAAGTTTGAACTTTTTAAGATTGATAAAGAACAGGAAACCAGGCTGGGTGTACCCGTGCTAAAAGATGCTTATGCTGCCTACGAGTGTAAGCTGATAGGTAGCAAGCTATATGGCGACCACTATTTGCTGGTAGGCGAGATAATGGCCACTCATAAGCTAAGCGAAGCCTTTGATGAAAAGGGCACGCTGGATTATGCTAACTTCTTTCCTGTTCTCTACACGGGCAACGACCAGTATATAACCGCCGGTAACTGCGAGCTTAACCATATAGACAGGGAAGAATGCGTCAGGCGTTACAAAGGGGCGTAGAATGGTAGACGAAGAGGCTATAAATAAGGCTTTACGGGAAATTATTAAAGCTATCGGTGATGACCCGCAGCGCGAGGGTTTGAAGGATACGCCAAAGAGGGTCGCCGAGATGTACGGGGAGCTTTTCGCCGGGATGAGCGAGAACCCCGTCGAGCAGCTCAAGGTGGACTACGAGCTAGGGCACAGAGAGATGGTCATCTTAAAAGACATCCCCTTCTATTCAATGTGCGAGCACCACCTGCTGCCTTTTTACGGAGTAGTACATATAGGCTATATCCCCAATGAGGAAGGGCGCGTCGTCGGCATTAGCAAGCTGGCCAGGGTGGTCGAGATAGTCGCCAAGAGGCCCCAGATACAGGAAAGAATGGCCACCGAAATCGCCGATGCCATCAACGAGGGCTTGAAGCCGGACGGGGTGGCGGTGGTGATACGGGCGGAACACCTCTGTATGGTGATGCGCGGCATCAAGAAGCCGGGCGCCAGCGTGATAACCTCGGCGCTAAGAGGCACTTTCAGGAAGAAGGCAGCCGCCAGGGCCGAGTTCATGTCACTGATACAGGGGAAATAATCACTCCCCCGTAATCTGGATGATTACCTGCCGCGAGCGGGGGCGGTTATCAAAGTCCAGCACAACTATCTGCTGCCAGGTGCCCAGCGAAAGCTTTTTATCCTCGAAAGGAACTAAAAGCGAAGCCCCCAGGAGAGAAGCACGGATATGGGCATAGCCGTTGCCGTCTCCCCAGCGGGCATCGTGGTGGTAGGGGACGCCTTCGGGAACCAGCTTCTGCCATACTTCTTTCAAATCCGAGATAAGCCCCGGCTCGTACTCAATTGTGGTAACGCCTGCCGTAGAGCCGTTGATAAAGACGGTAACCGTACCGCTGGTTATGCCCGAACTGGAGGCGGCAGCAGCTACTTCGGGAGTGATATCAACGATGTCGCAGTGCCCTTTAGTCTCAAGCTGGATTATTTTAGTGGTTATCACAGTTAAATCCTATTATACATCAACGAATTCGTCCCAGAGGACATCGGAAAGCTCAAATACGGGCCCGTCATTACATACCTGTTTCAAGCCGTTTCTGGTCTTGGTGGTACAGCCGTAGCAGATGCCGGTACCGCAGGCCATTCTCACCTCAAGCGAAACCTGAAACGGTTTATCTTTAAGGCAGGGCTCTTTAGCCAGCGCCCGGTACATCGGCGAGGGGCCACAGGCAAAAACCTCATCGGCACTGGCGGTAAGCTCCCCCAGGCAGACAGTAACCAGACCCATCCTGCCGCAGCTGCCGTCCTCGGTAGTAGTTATACACTCAATACCTTTGGGTAGAAGATAACCAGGGCATAGAGAGCTTTGGGATTGCGCCCCTAAAAGCAGCTTAACGGAAAGGTTTTTTTTAAAAGCTTCCTGTGCTAAAAAGGTGAGCGGGGCGATTCCCATGCCACCACCTACCAGCAGTATTTCTTTTGATTTTGGGCTGATAGAGAAGCCGTTGCCCAAAGGGCCTAAAAGACTTAAATACTTACCTGTTTTAGTCTCAGAAAGCCATTCCGTACCCCTGCCGACGATAGAATACAGCAGGGCGATATTATCTTTAACGTCATCTACGCGATGGACGCTGAAAGGGCGCCTGAGCAGGTTCTTCTCCCCGCAGCCGACCATGACGAACTGCCCCGGAATTACTGATTTAGAAATCTGCGGAGAGTTAAGCCATATCAGGTACATACCGGACATTACTTCGGTATTGGTGATGATTCGGGAGTTCTCTATTACAGGTTTATTTTGTGCCATATTCCCTGTATTCCGGCAGCGGCAAGGTGCTCAGGTTCTGCCCGCTGTTAAGTAAAGCTTCTACGGCGACGCGCGCTGTATCCAGCGATGTAAAACAGGGGATGCGTCTCTCCACGGCGGATCGGCGGATGTAAAAGCCGTCCCTGAAGGGGGCGCTGCCGCCGGTAAGGGTATTGACCACGCCGCTTACCGTGCCGTCTTCTATTATATCCACTACATTGGGATGGCCCTCGGAGAGTTTTTTACTTATCATGGTTACCGGCAGCCCGTTTTCCTCTATCATTTTAGCCGTTCCTTCGGTGGCGTAGAGTTTGTAGCCCAGCTTAGAAAGAGATTTTATCATCCAAAGCGATTCCTTCTTATCCCTGTCGGCGATGCTGAAAAGGATAGCGCCATCGGAAGGTAGCATCAGCCCCGAGGCCAAAAGCGCCTTGAATAGCGCCGCGTTAAAAGTGATATCTATACCCATTACCTCGCCGGTGGACTTCATCTCAGGCCCCAGGTGGGTATCCACGCCGGAGAGCTTGGACATTGAAAAAACGGGCGCCTTGATGGCGATGAGCTTCTTCGGGGGCAATAATCCGCTCTTATAGCCCTGTTTCTCAAGGCTTTCGCCCAGCATAACACGGGTGGCGGTATAGACCATCGGTACGCCGGTTACCTTGGAAAGGAAGGGCACGGTACGGCTGGCGCGGGGATTGACTTCCAGCACGTAAACGGTGGATTCGCCGCCTTCACCGGCCACGATAACGAACTGTATATTCATCAGACCTTTAACACCCAGCCCCCTGCCTATGCGGATGGTGTAATCTATAATTGTATTTATTTCTTTTTTACTCAGGCTTTGGGTGGGATAGACGGCCATGGAATCGCCGCTGTGGACGCCGGCGCGCTCTATGTGCTCCATAATACCGGGGATGAGTACCGTCTCGCTGTCGCAGATGGCGTCCACCTCCACCTCTTTACCCAGCAGGTATTTATCTATCAGGACGGGATGTCCGGTGTCTAAATCTATCGCCTGTTTCATATAGCGTTTGAGCTCGTTTGCATTATGGACAATTTCCATTGCCCGACCGCCGAGCACATAGCTGGGGCGTACCACCACCGGGTAGCCTATTAAATCGGCGATTTTGATAGCGTCTTCGATATCCGTAACGGCGGCGCCGGGCGCCTGAGGGATGCCCAGGACGCTCAAAAAGTTCTCAAAACGCTTCCTGTCCTCGGCTAAATCTATTGTTTCCGAGCTTGAGCCGATAATAGGCATGCCGTTACGATTGAGCGAGTCGGCCAGGTTGATAGCCGTCTGTCCGCCGAACTGGACGATAGATGGCGTTAGATTGGCGTTGCCGTTCTCGTTCTCCAGAATATCACGCAGGCTCTCTTCGTCCAGGGCTTCGAAGTAGAGGCGGTCGGAAGTATCAAAGTCAGTCGAGACGGTTTCGGGATTAGAGTTAACCATAATGCTCTGGTAGCCCGATTTCTGGAGCGCCCAGGCGGAGTGGACGCTACAGTAATCAAACTCTATTCCCTGGCCGATACGTATCGGCCCGCTGCCGATGACCACCGCCTTATCCCTATCTTCCGGCAGGGCTTCGTTTTCTTCTTCGTAGGTTGAGTAGAAGTAGGGTGTAGCGGCGTCGAACTCGGCGGCGCAGGTATCCACCATCTTGTAGACCGGTTTGATATTCCACTGCTTTCTCAAGTCCCTCACTTGATCAGTAAGTCTATCCGCCAGAGTGCCAATCTGCCCGTCGCTGAAGCCGAGGCGCTTCGCCGCTTTTAAGAGTTCCGGTGTCAGCTTCTCTGAAAGAAGAAGTTTTTCCATATCTATTATGTTTAACAGTTTATCTAAAAACCAGCGGTCTATTTTAGTTCGGCTTGCAATCTCATTTTTACTTATACCCCGCCGCATAGCCGCCATCAACGCCCAGAGCCTTAAGTCATTGGGTTTTAAGGGGTAGCTTTCTATTTTATCCGACGGCTGCCATTCCTTATCCTCCCATAATAGAGACTTCTTGCCGAACTCAAGCGAGCGCACCGCTTTCTGCAGCGCCGCCTCGAAGGTGCGGTCGATAGCCATTACCTCGCCGGTGGCTTTCATCTGGGTACCGATTATCCTGTCTCCCGAGGCAAACTTATCGAAGGGCCAGCGCGGTATCTTGACCACGCAGTAGTCCAAAGCCGGCTCGAAGGCTGCCAGCGTCTTACCGGTAACGGCGTTCTTGATTTCGTCCAGACGTTTGCCCACGGCTATCTTTGAGGCAACGCGGGCTATAGGATAACCGGTTGCCTTGGAAGCCAGCGCCGAAGAACGGCTGACGCGAGGGTTGACCTCTATGATAAAGTAACGGGAGCTTTCTGGGTCCAGTGCCATCTGGATGTTACAGCCCCCCTCAACCCCCAGCGCCCTGATGATTTTCAGGGAAGCTGTGCGCAGCATCTGGTATTCCTTGTTGGTTAGCGTCTGGCTGGGGGCGATGACGATAATATCTCCCGTATGGACGCCCATCGGGTCTATATTCTCCATATTACAGATGGTGATGCAGTTGTCGGCGGCGTCGCGCATCACCTCGTATTCAATCTCTTTCCAGCCTTCCAAAGATTTTTCCACCAGTATCTGGTGGATGGGGCTGGCATTCAAGCCTCCCTGGGCGATGTGGTTAAACTCCTGCCAGCTGGTTACGAAACCGCCCCCCGTACCTCCCAGCGTATAGGCGGGGCGGATGACAACAGGCAGCCCTATCTTTTCGGCGGCGGCTATGGCGTCTTTTAGGGTATTTACTGTAACGCTTTCGGGCACCGGCTCGCCGATACGAAGTAGCATCTGCTTGAAAAGCTCGCGGTCTTCGGCCATGCGGATTGTCTTGATGGGAGTGCCCAGCACCCTAACGTTATATTTATCTAGAACGCCGGCATCGGCAAGCTCTACGGCCAGGTTCAAGCCCGTCTGCCCCCCCAGGGTAGGCAGCAGCCCGTCGGGGCGCTCTTTTTCTATGATGCGGGAGAGCACATCCACCGTCAGCGGCTCTATATAGACGATATCGGCGATGTCCTCGTCTGTCATTATCGTTGCCGGGTTGGAGTTGACCAGCACCGAGGTAACGCCTTCCTCGCGCATCGCCTTACACGCCTGCGTGCCGGCGTAGTCAAACTCCGCCGCCTGCCCGATAACTATGGGCCCCGAGCCGATTATCAACACTTTTTTAGGTTTGGTGGTCAAGTTTGCTCCTTATTCTTTTGTAAAGGCCTTGTCAAATCCTTCCACAGTGCCATCCCAATTCACTTGAAATCTAAAGGGCTTTGAAATTGCATTATTTGCGTATACGGTGATTTTTAATTGGTAGGTTTTATTCCTTTCAAGTATTATAGAGTATGGCGATACGGTTTCAATACACTCGTCGGACGATAATTCTTTGAGTTATTTCGTTTCAATATCTACGTTGTAATCCAACTCCAACACATCAAGTAATTCGTTATCTCTTGAGTTTATATGAATGGGAACATAAATCTGATCCAAGGTTTTATACAGTTTAAAGTCTCTCCTAGCCCAATGGAGGAGCTGAACAGCCGTATCTCCGTCCTCCATTAAAACCACATCTACTTTAGCCTCGCAGTTTAGAGCAGGTTTTTTACCCGTGTTATAGGCTCTGAGACGAAGAAACCTTGCCCTACTATCAATGCCCATGACGTCCTCTCCCAGTGAGAAATCTACTGTATGAGAGTTTGTGCCTATCCGTTTTTCAAAACCTATTTTGATTCTTGGACGCCTAAGCCATTCATAAGCTTCCCTTAGCATTAAGGCTGCCAGCGCTGAAAAAATTGCTATAGTCCACTCTGGCATCTTTTTCTACCTTCCCTTATTTCTTCCCCCTAACCATTTCAAGAAACCTCTCGAAAAGGTAGCGGTTATCCAGCGGGCCGGGGGAGGCTTCCGAGTGGTACTGTATGCCGAAGACGGGCAGCTCTTTATGCCTCACGCCTTCCACCGTGCCGTCGTTAAGGTTTATATGGCTCACCTCCAAGCCACCAGAAAGGGTATCGGCATCCACCGCATAGCCGTGGTTCTGGGCGGTTATATGGACGCGCCCGTCGGAAAGGTCTTTAACCGGGTGGTTGCCGCCCCGGTGGCCGAACTTGAGCTTGAACGTCCTGGCACCGAAAGTGCGGGCGATAATCTGGTTACCCAGGCAGATGCCCATAATCGGTACCTTGCCCATCAGGCCTTTGGCGGTATCAACGATGTAATCAAGCCTCTGCGGATCCCCGGGACCGGGCGAAAGGACGACGCCGTCAGGGCTTAACTTTAAAATTTCATCTACGGAGGTAGTACAGGGCACGACGGTTACCCGGCAGCAATAAGAATGCATTATACGCAGGATGCTGAACTTAAGGCCGCAGTCCAGAACGACTATGTGATGTTTGAAATTGTTATCGGTTAAGCTTTCCTGCCATTGGTAGGGCTTGTCGGTAGATACCTGCCTGACGAAGTCTATCTGCCCGTAAGCGGTAGCTTCTTTGACAGTTTTAAGGGCTTCGTCGGGCGTTTTTAGGGTGGTAATAATGCCCATCATAACCCCCGACGAGCGCAGTTTGCGGGTAACGGCGCGGGTGTCTATGCCGTGGATGCCGGGGGTACTATGCTCTTTTAAATATTCATCTATCGTCTTAACGGCTAAATAATGGCTGGGTTTAAGGCACTGCTCGCGGACGACGAAGCCGCTCACCCGGATTTTATTTGACTCGAAGTCCTCTTCGTTTACGCCGTAGTTACCGATGAGGGGGTAGGTGGGTATGACAATCTGGCCGGCGTAAGAAGGGTCGGTCAGTATCTCCTGGTAGCCGGTCATAGAGGTATTGAAGACGACCTCACCGACGGACTCGGTATCGGCTCCGAAACTATAGCCTTCATAGAACGAGCCGTCTGCCAGAACGAGTATCGCTTTCCTATCCATTATAGATGAGCTTACCTCCCGCGATAACTGCTTTTACCCTGCCCTTGAGCTTCTTGCCGTTTAGGGGCGTGTTCTTGCCTTTGGAGAGGAACTTGCCCGTATCAACCGTCCATTCTTCGTCAGGATTAAAGACGGTGATATCGGCGGTTGCGCCTACTTTTAATGTGCCCAGCTCTTTGCCAACTATTTTTGCGGGTTCTACTGTCAGCTTTGATATAAGCAGGTTAAGGTCTATCCTGCCATCGTGAACCAGCCCCATCAGGCTGCCCAGCGCTGTCTCGAAGCCGCTGATGCCGAAGGGCGCCAGGGCGAACTCGCGGCGCTTATCATTCTCGGTGTGCGGTGCGTGGTCGGTGGCGATGGCGTCTATAGTGCCGTCTTTCAAGCCTTCTATAAGAGCTTTAATATCACCTTCCGTCCTTAAAGGCGGGTTGACCTTGGCATTGGTATAGTAGCCCAGAGCCGCTTCCTCGGTGAGGGTTAGGTGGTGGGGGGTGACCTCGGCGGTTATTTTGATTCCCTTTTCCTTTGCCCTCCTGATAAGCTCGGCGCCTCCTCTTGTGGAAACATGGGCGATATGAAGGCGGGCGCCGCTTTCTTTGGCAAGGGCGATATCGCGGGATATTATAACTTCTTCGGCGGCTGCGGGGATTCCCTGTAGCCCCAGGCGGGTGGCGGTAATGCCTTCGTTTATCTGACCGCCTTCTGAAAGGGATTTATCCTCGCAGTGCTCTATTAGAGGCAGACCGAAAGCCAGGCTATAGCGCATCGCTTTTAGCAATAGATTAGAATCCATAACGGAATCGCCGTCGTCGCTATAGCCGATTACGCCGGTATCGGCAAGCTCGCCCATCTCGGCAAGCCCCTTGCCTTCCCTGCCTCTGGTAATACAGCCGATTGGCAGAACCCTCACCGGCGAGGCTTTAGCCGCTGTCTTAAATACGTATTCTATTGAAGCGCGGTCGTCAAGAGGCGGATCTGTATTGGGCATACAGCATATCGTTGTGAAACCGCCGGCCGCCGCCGCCTTACCGCCGCTTGCTATTGTCTCTTTGTCCTCGTAGCCCGGCTCACGCAGGTGGCAATGCAGGTCTATGAAACCTGGGCAGACGACCATCCCTTGGGCGTCGAAGATATCATAATCAGCTTGGGACAGTTTATCATCAAGGCTAGCAATCATCCCGTCTTTTATGAGCAAATCACCCTTCTTATCTATATTCTGCGAAGGGTCTATGATGCACCCGTTTTTTATTAATAGTGGTCTGGTCATAGCTCTTTCCTCCCGGAGAGGAGGTAGAGCAGCGCCATCCGCACGGCGACGCCGTTGCTAACCTGCTCGTTGATTACGGAGCGAGAACTCCTTACTACGCTTGAAGCAATCTCTATATCTTCGTTAACCGGCCCCGGATGCATCACGATGGCGTCGACCCTGGCGTTTTTAAGCCTATCTTCGGTAAGCTGGTAGAGATTCGTATACTCGCGGATGCTGGGAAGTAGTCCCGATTGCTGGCGTTCTTTCTGTAGCCTTAAGCACATAACCACATCGGCGTCTATCAGGGCGCGCTTTATATCCGGTTCAATGCGAACATCGGGGAAGCGTCCGTGGCTATTATCAAGACCGAGCGGTAGTAAAGTATAAGGACAGCACAGGGTAACCTTAGCCCCCATTCTGGTAAGCCCCCAGATATTGGAGCGGGCGACGCGGCTATGCTTTATATCGCCGATGATAGTAACTTTCAGATTATCTATTTTGCTTTTATGGCGGCGGATGGTGTAGAGGTCAAGGAGCGCCTGGGTGGGGTGGGCGTGCCAGCCGTCGCCGGCGTTAATGACGCTGGCTTTAAGGTGCTTAGCGGCAAGGTAGGGCGCGCCTGATATAGAATGCCTAATTATAACTATATCCGCACCCAGTGCCTCTATGGTAGCCATGGTATCTATAAGGCTTTCGCCTTTAGTCGTGCTTGATGACGAAGCGTTTAAATTGACCACATCGGCGCTTAAATTTTTAGCAGCCAGCTCGAAGGAAGAGCGGGTGCGGGTGCTGGGCTCGTAGAACATGTTGACCACAGTCTTACCGCGCAGGGCGGGCACCTTTTTTATGGGGCGGGAGAGCACCTCGTTCATAATATCGGCGGTGTTTAGAATATGCTCTATCTCGTCCTTGGTGAAATCGTCTATATCAAG
>DAOUMG010000055.1:0-9951 GCA_034411935.1 Dehalococcoidaceae bacterium | reverse complement strand
ACTAAAGTTTTTGAGAGGCTGGCGTATTGCGAGAGGCTTGCGGCGTTTTTGGTGTCTTTGCCCCCGTAGAAGATGTAGCTAGGCTTACCTTTTTTGCCCTGTTCGCCCTCCAGCACCGCGGCCAGGAAAGCGCCGGCATAGCCACTGCCAACGGCCGTACTATCCAGGTTCATACAGACATGGGTCTGGTCTCCCAGGTATTCGACGAAACCTCGCTCAACCGCCTTTCGGGCAACATAGCCATCGGCCATAACCGCTACTCCACCAGCGGCTCCAGCAATATCGCCAACGCCCAGCCGATAATCGTCGGCCACGGCAACAGAACCCTGGCGATAGCCCACAACGGCAATATCACCAATGCCGAACCACTCTACCAGGAACTGGCCGACCAGGGTTACAAGTTCCACACCACCACCGATTCCGAAATCATCGCCAACCTGATTCTTTCATCGCCCGAAAAAGAATGGGTAGATAGAATTAGATACGCTATGCGCCGCCTCCAGGGTTCTTATTCGTTAGCTATTATGACTAAACATAACCTGTTTGCCGTCCGCGACCCGCTCGGTGTGCGGCCTTTATGTCTGGGTAAAATCAATAATAGCGGCTGGGTGCTGGCTTCAGAAAGCTGCGCCCTGGAACACATCGGCGCCAAGTTCTTAAAGGAAATCGAACCCGGCGAGATAGCCGCTATCAACGAAAGCGGCGTTGAAAGCCACTACGAGAAGGGAGACAAGAAAGCTCTCTGCATCTTTGAATATATTTACTTTGCCCGCCCCGATAGCATCATAGACGGCCGCCTACTCTATTCGGCTCGCCAGGCCATGGGCGCCGGGCTGTCAGAAGAATATCCCGTAGATGCCGACCTGGTTATCGGCGTGCCCGATTCGGCTACCGCTGCCGGCGTCGGCTATGCCATACGCTCCGGGATACCTCCCGGCGAAGGTCTTATCAAGAACCGCTATATGGGACGCACCTTTATAGAACCCACTCAGCGGATGAGAGACTTGGGCGTTAAAATGAAGTTTAATCCTCTTAAGTCTATCCTTAAGGATAAAAGGGTGGTCCTGGTTGATGACAGCATCGTCAGAGGCACCACCACCCCCAAGGTAATCAATTTGCTTCGTAAAGGCGGCGCTAAAGAGATACATATGCGCGTCTGCGCCCCGCCTATCCGCTACCCCTGCTTCCTGGGTGTCGATATGGCTACCCATTGGGAGCTAATCGCCGCCCGTAAGACAATACCTGAAATCAGGGATTATATCGGCGCCGATTCGCTCGGCTACCTGAGCATCGACGGGCTTATCAAAGCCATCGGGCTACCCCGTAAAAATTTTTGCATGGCTTGTTTCACCGGTGAATACCCTATGCCCGTACAGCTGGAGATGGATAAACTCTCACTGGAAACCCTGCAGGCTAAAAGGCAGCCTGCCCATAGTACCAAACGCTAGTAGCCAGATATCTTTTTTTATTGCAAGTAGCAAGTCCTGGTGATATTATTGAACTCAACCTGTATTTCTTTATTAGCAGCCATTCAGTTCTTTCTAGGGGGTATAAAATGGGCTGTACCGCAATCCTGGGGGCGGCGATACCCGGCTTCTTTTTAAGCTCGCTGTTCCTGATGCTACTCTGGAAACCTATCGCCTCTCACTTCGGCATCGCCGAAATTGATTATGCTACCTCTATGCTGATAACCATCACTCTCTGGATTGTCGTCGCCCCTCTGGCGGCCGTTGGTGGCAAGAAAAGATGGTGGCGGGATTAGAATCTTATTATCAGAATCTAGCAGGAGGCCTCTAGGATTAAGAATAGCTACAAGAAAGCCGGCGTCGATATCGACGCCGCCGGCGAAACGACCGAAAAAATAAAAGAGCTCGCCCGTATGAGCGCACGCCCCGAAGTGCTGGCTGGTCCGGGGCTATTCGGCGGGCTTTTTGAATTAAAGGGATACCGGCAGCCGGTACTGGTCTCCAGTATAGACGGCGTCGGCACCAAGCTGGCTATCGCCAACGCCTTTAACAAGCACGATACTATCGGGGTAGACCTGGTTAACCACTGCGTCAACGATATTCTTACCGCCGGCGCCGAGCCGCTTTTCTTTCTGGACTACTTCGCCACCGGTAAATTAAATAAAGAAACACTGGTAGATGTGGTCAGGGGTCTTTCCGAAGCCTGCAGGGAAACCGGCTGCGCCCTGATAGGCGGCGAAACGGCCGAGATGCCCGGTCTTTATAAAAGTGAGGACTATGACCTGGCCGGCTGTATTATCGGCGTGGTGGAAAAAGACAAAATGCTAACCGGTATCGGAATAATACCCGGCGATGCGCTGGTCGGTCTGCCCTCAAGCGGCCTCCATACCAACGGCTATTCGCTGGTGCGTAAAATCTTCGGGCAGACTAAAGATAAGCTGGACGAATGCTACCCCGAACTTAATCGCAGTCTTGGCGAGGAGTTGCTTATACACCACCGTTGTTATCTTAAAGCCGTAAAGCCATTTCTTTCAATTATAAAAGGAATGGCGCATATCACCGGCGGCGGATTGTTAGATAATCCACCGCGCTGCCTGCCCGAAGGTGTCTCCGTTGAGATAGACACCGGCTCCTGGAAAGTACCTGCCATCTTTAAACTGATACAGGACAAAGGTAAAGTTGATACAGATGAAATGTACCGCGTTTTCAATATGGGTATCGGCATGGTGCTAGTCTGTTCCTTCGATAACGCTGCTAAAATTTGTAACAGATTACCGGATGCTATCATAATAGGCAGGGTTAATAAGCAAGCAGATAGCAACAGGGTAATCCTCAAATAGAAAGGGTTCCTTAATGTGTGCCCAAGAAAAACCTGGAGAAGGTAGAGATTTAATCGCTTACTGCGGGCTATACTGCGGCGGGTGCCCCAGCTATAAAGGCAATATAGCCGACCTTGCCAGGGACTTGAGAAAAGAACTGCGTCAATCTAAGTTCGCCAGGCAGGCGGAAGGAATGTCCAAGATATCCTTCTTCTCCACCTTCAAAGATTACCCGGCATGCTACGAAGTCCTGGGGGCGATGGTAAGGCTTCGCTGTAAAAAAGGCTGCCGTGAAGGCGGCGGCAATCCCCAATGTAAACCGCGTATCTGCTGCCAGCGTAAGGGCATAGAAGGCTGCTGGCAGTGCGACGATTTCGAAACCTGTCAGAAGCTTAACTTTCTCTGCGACGTTCACGATGACGCGCATATAAGAAACCTTAGGAAATTAAATAAAGCTGGCGTTGAATCTTTCCTGACAGGTAAAATATTCTGGTAGAAATAGTTCAAAATCCGGCGGTCTTGCCGTAGAATATGATATATCAACCGTTATTCAGAAAGGGGTAAATTTCCATGCGAGCTATTATTAGCGTATCCGACAAAACGGGAGTAACCGAGTTTGCCAAAGGCTTAAGCGAACTTGGCTATGAGGTATTTTCCACCGGCGGTACCAAGAAGGCGATAGCCGAAGCCGATATTGCCGTAAAAAGCGTTTCCGAGATTACCGGCTTCCCCGAGATTCTGGAGGGCAGGGTTAAAACGCTCCACCCGATGGTCCACGGCGGCATCCTGGCACGGCGGGACAAACCGGAGCATATGGACGAGCTTAAGCAGAAAGATATTCATCCCATAGATTTAATAGCCGTTAACCTCTATCCGTTTGTCAATACGGTTACCAAAAAGGGCGTCAAGCTAGATGAAGCGCTGGAGAACATAGACATCGGCGGGCCGACCATGATACGGGCGGCCGCCAAGAACTTCCCCGGTGTGCTGGTTATAGTTGACCCGGCTGATTACGACGACATTCTCATTAAACTTAAGTCAGGTCATTTGAATATGGAAGAACGCCAGAGGCTTGCCCAGAAAGCTTTCCAGCATGTTGCCAGCTACGATACCGCCATAGCGCAATACCTCAGGAAAGATATGGAGGGCTTCCCGGACGATATGACCATAGCTTTAAAGAAGCGCTACGACCTGCGCTACGGCGAAAACCCGCACCAGCCGGCTGCCTTCTACGCCGAGCTTAATATCACGACCAAGGGTGATACCGGCATCACCTGGGCGAAGCAGCTCTGGGGCAAGCAGCTTTCATTTAACAACATCCTAGATGCCGAAGCCACCTGGTCGACAGCTACCGATTTCGATACGCCCACAGTGGTTATCGTAAAACATACCAACCCCTGCGGGCTTGCCAGCCACGATGACATAACCGAAGCCTACCGCCGTGCCTTAAGCGGCGACCCGGTCTCCGCCTTCGGCGGCATCGTAGCCACTAACAGCAAGATAACGCTGGAGATGGCCCGTGAAATGAGCCAGACCTTCTACGAAATCTCAATCGCCCCGGCTTACGAGCCGGAAGCTATAAAGGAATTGAAAAAGAAGAAAAACTTAAGGATTCTGTTGGCTAAACTACCGCCTTTCGTGAACTCAAAAGCCAGGTACCTGGATTTTCGCCGGGTAAGAGGCGGCCTGCTTGTCCAGCATTCCGATTCCATCCCGGAAGGTGACCTAGATACGAAAGCGGTAACCACCCGCCAGCCTACTCCCAAGGAAATGGAAGACCTGCTTTTCGCCTGGAAGGCGGTCAAGCACATTAAGTCTAACGCTATAGTTTTCGCTAAAGATAAAACGCTTCTGGGTATGGGCGCAGGTCAGCCCAACCGCGTCGTCAGCGTGGAGCTGGCAGGTAAAAAGGCGGGAGATAAATCTAAAGGAGCCGTAATGGCTTCCGACGCCATGTTCCCCTTCTCCGATAGCGTAGAGCAGGCAGCCGGATTCGGTATTACCGCCATCATCCAGCCCGGTGGTTCTATAAGAGATGAGGAATCAATCGCCGCCGCTAACAAGCATAATATAGCTATGGTATTTACCGGTATGAGGCATTTCCTCCACTAGTATTTAAACGGCTGATACGCTTTGAGTTTATATAATGGCAAAAGTGCTCTGTGCCCGTATAACTAACCTTCAAGGAGGCTAATATATGGCTAACTGGCAACCTAATAACAAGGTGATATCCGGCGATACCGCCGATGTCTACTTCGCCCGTACCATAGAGATACTTAAAAAGGAAGGTTTGAATCCACTGGCGACGATGGAGGTTTTCTCCAGCCGCGCCGGTATTCTCTGCGGTATCGCCGAGGCAAAGGCACTGCTGGAAAAGGTGTTGCCTGAAGGCAACCATGAAGTATGGGCGCTCCCCGAAGGCCAGCCGATAGAGAGAAAAGAGGTGGCACTGCGCATCACCGCCCCCTACCAGAGCTACGGGCTGTATGAAACGGCTCTGTGCGGTATGCTGGCGCAGCCCAGCGGCTGGGCGACCGCCGCCCGCGAATGCGTCGAGGCGGCAGGCGATATTCCCGTCATCAGTTTCGGCGCCCGCCATGTCCACCCAAATGTGGCTGGAGTTATGGATTACGCTGCCGTTATCGGCGGTTGTAAAGGGTGCTCCAGTATAGAAGGCGCCGAGATAGCAGGTGTTAAACCATCCGGCACTATGCCCCACGCCCTCATAATCGTAATGGGCGATACGGTAGTAGCCACCAAAGCATTCGATAAACATATGCCACCTGATGTACCGCGCATATCGCTGGTGGACACCTTTAAAGACGAGCCTGAAGAAAGCCTGAGGGTAGCCAGGGCGCTAGGCAAGAAGCTTCAAAGCGTGCGCCTGGATACTCCCGGAGAACGCGGCGGTGTTACGGTTGACCTGGTAAAAGAGGTGCGCGCCCGTTTAGACCTAGAAGGTTATGATTTTGTAAAGATATTCATCAGCGGCGGGCTAACTCCCGAAAGGATAAGAGATTACATAGCCAAAGGTGCTCCCGTAGATGGCTTCGGCGTGGGCAGCTATATCAGCCGCGCCGCCCCGATAGATTTTACCGCCGACCTCCACGAGATAGACGGCAAGCCCATCGCCAAGCGCGGGCGGATACCGGGCAAAACTCATAACCCAAAACTTAAGCGTATCCTATGACCAGAGAAGAATACAGGGAATACTGCCTAGCTAAAAAGGGCGTCACTGAGGACTTCCCCTTTGACGAAACCACCGTCGTCTATAAAGTGGGCGGTAAGATATTCACACTGGCAGGCACGGACTTTAAGCGCATTAATATCAAGTGCCAACCTGTTGAGGCGGTTATATTAAGAGACATATACCCGTCTGTGATTTCTGGTTACCATATGAACAAGCAACACTGGAATACCGTGATCATAGACGGCTCTATCAAAGACGAGCTTATCTACCGCTGGCTTGACGACGCCTATGATTTAGTAGCAGCCAGACTTACAAAATCGCAGCGTCAGAGCATAGACCGCTTATAGTTTTACCAACAAATCCGCTAGTTTCCGTACAAAGCTTGCAGACCGGCGATGTCGCCCGGTTCAAGTATTCTCTTTGATACCTCGGCATAATCCGAGTAGCCGTACATCGTCAGGGCAGCGTACTGGCTCTGGTAGAGGTCTTCCAGCACCAGCGTATGCCCCGCCTCGTGGGTGGCGATATTACAGATATCCATTACGTCACTTGGAAGGTTAAATCCGGTGCCTTCTCCATCAGTATCTATGCCCCAGATATATTTAGTGTTGATTTCCATATCAAACTCAAGCAGCAGCTTGGCACGTTTATCGTACCAGAAGTATGTCACGGCTATCACGTTCGGGGCCGAGATTTCAGTCCAGGCGATAACATTATTACCGTCACGGGTAGCCTTTTCTGTCGTAACCGGCATATAAAAATAATTAAACAAATCTTTGGAAGTCTTGTTATCCCAGGTTTCGAAAGCGGCGATGATTTCGTTTACGGCGGCACCAGCATCTACATTACCAGGGATAGAAGCTATATTAATACTGTATTCCACAGGGGTATCTGCCCATTTAACGCCACCCCTGAAGAGGCTGTAACCGCTATCGTCCTCCTTGGGAGGTTTTGTCCCCGCCCAGGGCGGCTTGGCCGGGGCTTTGTAGTGGATGAAGGCGACCTTTTCAATATTGCTCACGTTAGGTGCTTTATCTTTGGCTGCGGCGATAACAAAACCGTTACTCACCAGCAGGGCGATTAGCGTAACGATGGTTATTAAGATAGTCAGCTTCTTCATCGGTCTTTACCTCCATCTTCTTTTAAATTCGGTTAGATTATATATCATTAAAATTAAAAATCAAGAGGCGGTCCTTTTGAATCTCATCCTTAAAACCTCTTTTGTTTTGCCGGTTACTTTAACTCTCTCGTCTATCCTGTAGCCCGCCAGCCAGATGATGTGCTTTTCCGAGCAGACCACCGGGATACTTTTCCGCCAGCTTCGCGGAATCTTTTCATCTATCATAAACCGCCCCAGCTTTTTTTCATTCCCCAGCCCCAGGGGATAAAAGTGGTCGCCCGTTTTCGTCTGCCGCACGGTGAGCCGCTTGCCCGTCTCTTGGTAGTCAAAGTATGCCGTCAGGTCTTTGGGCGCTTCTTTTAGCGCCTCAGCGCCTGTGAGGGTAGCCTCTATCTGCCAGCCGGGTAGTTCCGTTCTGCCCGGAACTATTATCTCGCTTTCCCCGTCAAGCGCAGGAAACGGCACTACGGCGGAAAGCTCCCTGCCCAGCATGTACTTATCATAATCAACAGAGAACACAACCCCGTCGGGCAGGTCTATACTTCTGCCGGCCGGCAGCTCTAGCGTATCTATAATCTCCTCTATGTGACGCGCCTCTACATCTTTCAGGCTGCCGTATATCTCCTCAAGTACCTGCCTGATGATGCCCCGTTTAAGGGCCGGGTGAAGCTCTACTAAATCTTCTTTCTTTAATATAAAAACACCTTTTTGTTTATATACCAGATCATCCTTTAGGCAGTCCGCCCCCTTATCTATAAAATCTATATCGTCTCCGGCGATATCCGATAGCTTTAAAAGCGCCTGGTTTATCTGCGGATTATATCTCCTTAAAACCGGCAGTAGCTCCAGGCGAATCCTGTTCCTGAAAAGCGAGAGCGAGAGGTTGGTGGAATCCAGCCTGGGCTCTACTGCCTTCCGCTGGCAGTAAGCCTGAGTATCTTCCCTGCCAAGCGAAAGCAACGGCCTGATAACGGTAATGCTTTCACCATCAGGCAAACGCCAGTCCGCTAACGGCTTCAAACCCGAAAGTCCCCTGGTGCCGCTGCCGCGGATTATGTGCATCAATACGGTTTCTATGTGGTCATCACGGGTATGGCCGACGGCAACTTTAGTACAGCCGAAGGCAATGGCCGTTTCTTTAAGAAAGGCATATCGCACCTCACGCGCCGCCTCCTCCTGCGAGATACCTTTCTCCTTCTGATATACCTCAATATTTATGGATTCAATCTTCGCCTCAATACCCAGCTCTTTACACATAGCGGCCACATAGCGGGCATCGCCTTCCGATTCTTCTCCCCTTAACCCGTGGTCAAGGTGCGCCGCATAAATACTGATTCCCAGCTCTTCTTTTAGCTCGTTCAGGATGTAGAGCATACAAACGGAGTCCGCTCCGCCTGAGACCGCCAGCAGCAGGCTCTCCCCTTTTGAAACAAGCCTGTTTTCCTTTATGAACATCCTGATCCGCTCAATAGTGTATAGTGGGTTAATCTTAGAATTCACAAGCCTAATTATAATTGCTGGGGAGTTAAGGGGCAATGGCTGGCTTAGAGGGGCTGCCCTTCCGAAGGACAGCAGGCTTCGTTGAAACCCGCCAGTCTTATAACATCGTCTTTGCGCTCTATCACGGTCAGGCTGGCGGTACCCAGCCGAAACCTGCCTATCCGTATGATCGGGGTATCCAGCACCGAACAGACAACCGCCAGTATGACGAAATAATGGGTTACAACGGCCACCGTACCGTCCGGGTGTTTATCCATAATAGCGAGGATCGCTTTCCAAGCCCGCTTTCTTATCTCGTCCAGAGATTCGCCGCCCGGTATCTTAGGCAGGGTATCGCCCCGCACGGCAGCCGTGAGTACCTGGCTGAAGCGTTCACCCAGTTCCGATAGCAGTACTCCCTCAAGCTCGCCAGCTTCAATCTCTCTCAGGGACGGCTCTATATTCACTTCTAACCCGCATTTTTCGGCTATCGGTCGGGCGGTTTCCATCGCCCTATCCAGAGGGCTGGAATAGATTGCTTCAATCCTCTCGCCTTTCAATCTCTGGGCGATGCATTCCGCCTGTTTGCGCCCGTTTTCATTAAGCTTGGTGTTACTTCCGCCGCCCTGGATGCGCCTTTTCCGGTTCCATTCCGTTTCGCCGTGCCTCACCAGAATTACGGTAGTCATTACGCTATCTCATTTCCATATAAGAGCGGGCATGCGCCACCCTGTTTTCATAGCTAGGGTGGTCGTAAAGCAGTTTTTCAATCCAGGGGTTAGGTTTGCCTTCGTCAAGGTTCTGGTCGGTTATCCTGGTCAACATAGATATAAAGGCCTCGGGATTTCCGGTCAGCCGCATGGCGAAATCATCGGCTGCTTTCTCCCTGCGGCGGATAAACGTATTGGAGACAGGAATGAGCAACGAGCTGAAAATAATAAAGACGGTGGCTAAAAGAGGCAAGGCAGCTACATCTGCTAGCCCAACGAAACCGAGTGGTTTTGCTATAGCGGCGGTGACGATATGCGTCAGCCAGAAGGAAGCTAAAAGGACGATGCTCTGATATAAAAAGACGTACAGGGTATCTCTATTCTTATGGTGCCCCAGCTCATGGGCGACGATAACCTCTATCTCTTCAGAAGTATAGTCGTTAAGCAGGGTATCGCTCAGGGCGATTCTTCTAGTGCCACCCATACCCATAAGAGCGGCATTAGCTTCAGTGCCCTTGCTGCTGAATTCCAGGACGCAGACATCGCTTATATCGGCTCTAGCTTTATGAGCCAGTTTCTTTAACCTTTCTCCGAGTTTTTTATCCTCTAGAGGCTTCACCCGATAGAATAACGGCACCAGAAGAAACGGCGCCAGCACGGAAAGTAC
>DAOUMG010000054.1:0-1826 GCA_034411935.1 Dehalococcoidaceae bacterium | reverse complement strand
CTCTATAAGTATCGGCATTATCTTGCCGATTTGAGCACAGCGTTTGTTAATCTCGCAGGCTATCTCAAGGCTATCTACGGTTTCAATCATATCAAATAGGCCAACGGCTTTCCTGACCTTGTTCTTCTGAAGATGGCCTATGAAATGCCACTTTACCCTGTTACCTATCAGGGCATACGCAGCCTCAGCCTCCTGAACATAGTTTTCGCCAATTATTCCGATGCCTGCATTGGCGGCAGCCAGCACTTCTTCGGGGCGCCTGGTCTTGGCGGCGGCTACCAGCTGGACACTTTCAGATAATTCGGCAAGTAGCTGGCGGACATTTCGCTTGATATGTTCCATTTGATTAACAAAGGGATTTGATAAACAATATCGCCGGCCTTTTAAAAGCCAGCGATACTATAATAGCTCTATTTAGCTAAAGGATTAAAGTCTTTCATCGCGGATCGGGTGTGAGAAACCCCATCTTTTAGGCTTTGTCTGGTAACCCAGGTGAATTTTCTGTTTCCTTTTCGGTTGTTCAGCCTGCGCTTTAAAGTGTACTTTTTTATACTGGGTTGAAACGAAGCTGCCCAGCTCCCTTTTCGTTTTTTCTGAACCGCAATCAGGGCATTTGGCAGTCTCGTCCCTCTCGGCTATTTTTCGCTGTAGTTCGAATGCACAATCACAATCATTACAGTGAAAATCATATATAGGCATATAAACCTCCATTACAATTATCCAGACCAAACAATAATCTGGCAATTAAAACTATATCTATAATAATAGATTTAAATTGTTTTGTCTAATATGAATATAGCCTGAGGCGAATGGCTGTGATAAAATATAAGGAAGTTTTAAGGGGGAGTGCCGGAACTGGCAGACGGGCGCGGCTTAGGACCGCGTGCTTTATAAGCGTGAGGGTTCGAGTCCCTCCTTCCCCACCATACAATAGCAGATGTAGAAACCGCATAGTCCTACGTTAATTATTCAGGGTAGAAAGCAAATCCGAGGGCGCCGGTACCGCAGGCATAGCCCATAACGGGACTGAATTCGGTAATGAAGAGCTCGGTATGATTGAACTCCCCGGAAATACGTTCCATAAGAACCTCAGCTTCATTCTTAGCATAAGTATGCATGACAGTGATATGTACTGGTCTATCGCCGACCTCAAGTTTCATCATTTTAATGATGCGCTCCAGGCCCTGCTCCTTGTTTCTGACGGCACCGGCAAAATTAACCTTCCCACTAGATGCATTGGTTAATATGGGTTTTATTTTTAACGCGGATCCAACCCTGGCGGCTATCTTGGGAATACGGCCAGTGCGGTAAACATGTTCGATGGTATCCAGAAGAATGATAAACCTGGCTTTATCTCTTACTTCACTGGCAATCTTGACGACTTCATCTAGGTTTTTCCCTTCGTCTGCAGCCCTGGCGGCGGCAAGGGCGATAAAACCTTCCGAGGCGGTAACATTAAGAGAGTCAAGCACCTCGATAGTAATGCCGGGCAATTCCGTTTTAGCTTTCTCTCTGGCGTTACAGGCTATATTGTAGCAGGTACTAAGCTTTGAGGAAAGGGTAATGCAGAGAATGCCGGAAGCGTAGTTACCAACCCGTTTAAAAACTTCAAGGAACTGCCCAGGCGAAGATGGTGATGTTGTAAAATCATCCGGGTCCTTGAGAAATAGCTCATAGGCTTCGTTGGGATTGATATCTATCCAGTCCCGGTAAACCTTGCCACCTGAATAAATACTAATAGGGACGATGCCGATATTATATTTATCAACCAGGTCTTTATTCAGGGAGGATGTGCTGTCGGTGATAACACTGACTTTGTTAGCTAC
>DAOUMG010000053.1:0-10054 GCA_034411935.1 Dehalococcoidaceae bacterium | reverse complement strand
GGATTCTGGCAACACACACTTTCTACAGCCATATTGGTTATACCTTAGATGGCAATGCCATCCTCATTCAAAATGAGTACGATATCTACAAGTCCACCAATAACGGAGATCTATTCAATCTATGGCGCACCCTGCCAAGTGCTATCGGGTGGGTTGAAGACTGGGTAGCTCCAACCGGCACGACCATCTATGTGGTCGGCTCCGGTGGTTTCTATGGCACGAGCTCATTTGGCCCGGCCATATTCAATGCCGTGGGCAACCTTGAGTCCATTGCCATGTTCGGTGATACCATCATCGTTGGCAGTAATAATAGCTCGATTTTCGTCTCGCTCGACAAGGGGCAGACCTGGAAGGCCGAGCAGTCGCTGGCAACGTTAGTTGGTGACGACGCTGATGTCTATGTTGCCTTCGGTCCTACCGGCGTCCCTTACTTCGCCAGCAGCGATAGCGTTGTCGGCACATTTGCCATCAGCAGCACCGGTACCATAACGGCGGGCTCGGACAAGGCTTTAACAGATAGCCTTGGTGGCAAGGCTGAAGCCGATTGCTTTAGCGGTATCTGGGTATCACCGGATAACACCCTCTATGCTCTCGGAAGCACGGATGCAGCTCCAGACCCCAGCTCAGAAAGCGTTTACGGTTACCTGGCGCTTGATTTGGATTCGATGTGGTGGTATGCAGATGGAAGTGCTTTGGTACTTTTCGACGGTAATGGCCTTTATCTAGAGGAAGAAGATGTCTACAACAACACCTATAGTATTGGTAATTTCGTATTGGTAACAACCAGTGGTTCGTTTGACGACGGCGATAGCCTAGATGTTACCGGTAGCACGGTAAAGGCGGTTAACGAAAATATTCTCGCCGGCCGGATCACGGTTGAAGACGAAGCAGATGACACTAATACAGGATACATTGATGTAGTCATCTTTGATAGCGGCCATGGTTTCACTATCGGTGTGACTCTTGACGCCGATGAGGATGACGACGATTGGCAAGCTGACCGCGACGACCAATATCCTAGGGTTGCTATCATAGGCGGAATGCTAACTGTTAACACCGGTGATTTCACCGATGAAGATGAGCTCGACATTGTTAGCACCGATGATTTTGAAGTCGATTCGTCATATCCTACAATCATCGCCGGAACATTCAATGTACAAGGCGAAACAGTACTGGATACCGGCTCCCTTGATCTAACCTGGATAGCAGACTTTGGCTTCACCTCTGGCGATCTAGGTGATTCTGTTGACGTCGACCACTATAACCTTGAGATTGTCGGCGCCCATACCCCGGCGACTGGCGATCTTTTCCGCCTGCTTATTGGAGAGTCTGACAATGTCTGGGAGACCGCTCCGATAGACGACGCCTGGGGTCTGTGGGGCACGGTTGGTTCCAACTACCTGTGGACCATAGTTGACGGCGAGGAAATCTGGGCTCTCAAAGATACTTGCAGCGGCCCGGTAACCCTGGTTTCGCCGGCTAACGCCTCAAGACTAACCACAGCCAATAGTGCGACACTCACCTGGAATGCCTTTGCTGGCGCCACCAAATACGATGTGGTATGCAATACCACTCCATTAACTGTAACGGCTGTCGGCACCGAAACCACCCTATCTAAGGCTTTAACCGGCCTTACCGATAACACGGCTTACAGCTGGAAGGTACGCGTACAAGCCGGCTTCCCGTTCCAGAGCCGATGGTCAGCCCTGTGGACCTTTACTACCATGGACTACCTGGATGCTCCAGGTCTCATGGTTCCGATATTGGGTTCTCAGGATTACACCCTGTATCCATCGTTCCTGTGGAGCGCGGTTACCGGAGCTGATAGCTATATGTTTGAGCTATCCAAGAACGCTGACTTCAGCAGTCCTATAACCACGACAACAGCTCTTACCCAGTACACGCAGGCAACTGCTCTTATCGTAGATTCCAACTACTACTGGAGGGTAAAAGCAACGAGTACTGTTGGTGGAGTGAGCGCATGGTCAGCAACTGGTAACTTCCACACTGGTGTAGCCCCAACTCCTCCGGTAACGGTTACTACCACACCAACACCAACTATCACTCTAACCGTACCTCAACCAGTGACACCAGGATATATCTGGGCGATAATCGCAGTTGGTGCAATACTAACTCTCGCGGTAATCGTTCTGATTGTCAGGACCAGGAGAGTAGTCTAAACTTTCTGATTCTGTCATGACGGGTGAAAACCCGCTCGGATATACCGAGAGCCCCCCGAAATTCGGGGGGCTCTCTTTTATTCGTAATATTTATTGACTTCGTATAAGTAGCGGAATAGAATTCGCCAGACGGCGAAATGAAGCTGCTTATAGGTCTAATCATTGTTTTATCCCTTCTATTAAATAACCCGCTTTGGCTGGTAGGGAAGGCGATGGCTGCCGGTGATAATGCAAGGTGGTTGTCATACAATATCCCCGGAGAAGGAGATTCCTCGGGCTGGTTGCTTGCCAGCGGCAGCGATATAAGGAAATTAGCTATTGACAATAGCGGCGGTCTGTACGCCTGTGTAACCGGGCTATCGAACACTTTATATAAATCGACCGATGGTAGTAATAGCTGGTATGCCTTAGGCAAATTAACCTGAGATATCGTAGATATTGCCATCAGCGGCGATGGAGAAGAGCCGGTAATCTACTGCGCTACCGCATCAGGCGTTTATAAATCACTGGATAAAGGCGAAAGTTTTATACCGCTGGCGGCGTCGCCCGGTGATGCCGGTAATGGAAATGTAGAAATAACCGCTATTGATGCTGTAAAAACTGGTGATATCCAATATATAGCAACCGCCACTAAAGATAGGGATAGCAATCAATTCGGCGATGTATATATACTGGATGATAGCCAGATATTCGCTAGCTGGATAGATACATTCCTTAAAAATTATGATGTCTATGATGTTGCCTTTTCGCCCAATTATGTAGACGATAAACAAATAGTAGCTGTGGTTACCGATGAAGTGGACACTTTTGTAACCACCAGGATAGGCAATGCCGGTTGGGGAGTTACCGTAGGCAATGCCCGGCTGGATAAGGATAATTCGGGGAGCTCGGTTAAGGTGACGGTGTCGGCGGATATAGCCTTTCCTGATGATTACGGCGCCGACACGGCCGCTTTGAACACACGCTACGTTCAATACATCGCCGTAGATAGCGGTAGTGGAGATGGTGATGTTTATATAATCTACGGGCGGCTGTCTCCCGAACAATCGGTAGCTACCGACCTTAATGCAGGCACCATTATAGGCTGGGATAATATGGATATAACCAGTATTCAGGTTAAAGGAGAGGTTTCAGCAGCCAGGATACTGGCCGGAGCTGCCGAAAGTGGCTGTATTTACCATAGTTCTGACGGCGGCCAGAGCTGGCAGGCTAGCCGGAAAGATGCTACCGGCCAGTCACAAACCTTTGTCCTGATGACTGATGATTTCCTATTTAGCAGCAAGGCATATGCCGCCACCAGCGGCAACGATAGCGCAATTTCGTTAACCCTGGATGGCGGTCTAACCTGGAACCAGACAGGGCTGATTGATACCACCATAGACGCCCTTTTGAACTTGGCGGTATCGTCGGACTATGAGAAAGACGGTTCGTTATTCTTGTTAAGCTGGGGCGATAGCCATAGCCTGTGGCGCACTACGGATTTCGGTGAAAGCTGGCAAAGGGTGTTCTGTAGCGCTATGCCGGCTATTAATTCAATTGATATTGTGTGCCTTTCGCCGGGTTACGGCGATGGAAACAATGTGTTATACCTGACCGGTGAGCAGGACGATAGCCCCGGTATCTGGAAGTCTGAAGATAACGGGGATAACTTTTCCTTTAACGATGCTCCTCTGCCAGTAGATTATATGCTGGTGGCTGGTGATAGAGAACTATTCCTGGCTGGTTTTGATGGCGCCAGCGGATTCATCTATAAAACAAGAAACAGCGGGCGAAGCTATACCAGCACCACTCTGGGCAGCAATCCCATAACCTCGCTTGCCCTGTCACCTGATTATGAGGAAGACGGCGTATTACTGGCAGGCAATAGTAACAGCTGGGTGTACTGGTCTAAAGATGAGGGAACATCATTTGAAACATTACCCTCGGGAGCTACTGTACCGCCGCTATCGGGCAATATAAGCGTAACCTTTGACAATGATTACAGTGATAATCAAACGGTCTATGCCGCTAGCGATAACCCGGACCAGGGGGTATTCCGCTGCGTAATAGGTCAGAGCAAAAGATGGCAGCAGCTGGACGGCAGTTTGCCCGCCGGGGGTATGCTAGGCGATATCGCTACTTCAGATGATGGCGTCCTGTATGCCACCAACTTCCAGCAGGTGGACGACTTAGATATTAAAGGCGGTATTGAGCGTACGTTGAATCCATCCCGCTACTACGGTACTACTTTTGAGACTGTAACTAAAGGTCTCGATGATGGCGCTACCCTGTGGGGACTATGGATAAACGGCCGGAGGTTATGGTCTTTGGATACCACAGGTAATAAGCTCATGACTTTCTACGATAGCCTGGCTCAGCCGGTAACTCTGACTTCTCCTTTAGACGGGGCACCCGGCGTCGGCGTTATAAAAAATGATGAGATAAGAGATATCGAACTGGACTGGCAAGGAATACAGGGGGCTACCGGTTATCAGTGGCAGCTTAGCGAGGATAGCAGTTTCTCATCGGTACCAGCCGATTTCGAGGGCGTAACCACATCGAGTTACGTTAAACTGCCGTACCTTGAAATAGGCAGTACCTATTACTAGAGAGTCAGGGCGAACTCGCCTTTATTAAGCCCCTGGTCCGAAAAATGGTCTTTTACCACCAACCTGGGGGGCGATATCGTCGCTCCGCTACTCCAGAGCCCGGCAGCCGGGGCAAGCGGTGTAGCCACAAGGCCTGTCTTTCAGTGGAGCGCCGCTTCCGGCGCCGATGGTTATGAACTGCTAGTATCTCTTGACCACAATTTTACAAATATAGTTATCTCTAAACTGGGAGGGGAGGCGTTATCCGGTAACGCCTGGCAGTACGATATAGATCTGGAGTACGAGGTAACTTACTACTGGAAGGTACGTGCCGTAAGCATAAGCAGCCACAGCGCCTGGAGTGCTATTGGTGCTTTCACAATCAAACCGGCGCCTTCGATAGTTACAGATTCTTATAACAATCCGGGGGAGAAGCCTCCCGCGGCGATAGCGCCGTTGGTAACGGCGGAGCCGGGCTAGGTGATATATGTACTGATTGCTCTGGCTTCGGTGGTGGTGTTACTAATGGTGATTATCTTAGTGCTGGTTACTAGAAAGAACTAGGTGGTGTTTTATTAATTGATGTTTATCGACGGCGCAAGCGCACTACTACGATTGCGATTGTAATTAAAACAGCAACCCCGCCAATCAGTATATATAAATAGAGATAATCGGTCTTCCATTGAGCGGTAATAGTCTTGGCAGAATCCATATTTATGGTGATTGATGGCTCGTTGCCGGAATAGCTGCCGCTCCAGCCGGTAAAGATATACCTGATAAGGAAACCCTGGCTCTGTTCTATTGAGATGTTTGCAGTAGATCCTTCCTGATACCAGCCGCCACCGGTAGGAGAGCCGTATTCAGAGTTAAGAGTTAGCAGGTACTCCGTATTCCATTCAGCGGTGACTGTAGTCGGTGAATTTATAGTAAGCGTGGCTGCCTGGCTTGTACCACTGAAAGCTCCGCTCCAGCCGGCAAAGATATACCTTGTATCTGCTCCTTCTACCGACGCTATTGAGATATTGGCTGTTGAGCCGGCATCATACCAGCCCTGTCCCTGCGGGCTTCCGTAGTCCGATTCAATAACCAGCAGGTACATTGCTTGATAGCAGGCGGTATATTCCCCACCCTGTGAAATGACCCTTGAAGCCTGGTTATAACCGTCATCCCAGGAAGAAAAGATATATCTGGTATCGTCACCGACTTCTATTAACTCAAAGGCACTGGCTTCGTGAGTTGAGCCCGGTGCCAGGATAAACTCATCGGACGATGAGACAAGGCTTTGGTCATCCAGCAGGATGATATCAATGTTGGATGGTATACCTGGCTCGGTGGTAAAGGCAACCATCATAAGCAGGCTCAGTTGACCGGGATATCGGTCGGTTATTACCGGGTGCTGGGTGCTATCAAAATCAGAGGTTTCATATATAGTTTCACCCTGGGCGTAATTGAATATCTCCTCGGCGGAGAGCTCATAGTCGTCATTGGTATCGGAGAAGAAGAAGTAGTCAATTGCTTCAATTAAATAGTAGGAAAATACTCCATGCCATTCACCGTAGAATTTCGCCGACCAGGATGTCTCATTTGACTGGGAGGCAGCCAGGATGACACGGCCATCATCACTAAGGCTGTTGTTGAAGGCGCCGGCATAGCAGGTATCCAGGATAACGGTCATATTATCTGATTCCAGCAAGCGTAACCAACTGCTTAGTTCCGAAGATGATATCCAGGTGTTCTCATAATAAGCATCGTAGGGTGCAATCCAGCCGCCTTCATCGCCGTGACCGCTGAAATAGAAAAGCACCGTATCGTTGCTATCTTCTTTATTGTCCAGCCAATTAATGGCCGACCTTATAGCTGATTTGCTAGCCTGGCTATCGGTTAGTACGTTTATATGATCATAGCCCCAGACGGGGCCTAGTAGGTTGGTGAGCTCCTGGACATCTTGAACCGGACCGCCAATATCGGTTATTTGCTGGTAGTTTGATACCCCGACGATGACTGCCCAGCATTGAGGTTCGGAATCATCGGCAGCGGTGGCAATAACCGGCTGGCATAACAGGAGAGGTATCAGCAGGGCGCCGGCAATAAGAAGAATGCGAGTATGTCTTTTCATAATATGCTTTAATAAGGCAGTTTGGTATTTCTACCATAGTCCATAGTTATACTAGTGTCAATAAGTACTAGCAGGCTTTATAGCTATATAGAAGTGGAACTGATGAAGGATAGTGCCAGATTAACCATATACTGAATATTTCAAGGGTATTTCTAGGGATTACTAAAGTTAGGAGGGTTGGTTACTCTATATGAGCTGCCAGCTCATCCTCGTGGACGACCACTTCTTTCTTATCGCCTATTAGAACGGTATAGATATAGAAACGTTTCTCGCCTATATCAAGCCAGCGATAGTCGGCGATAGTACCATTCTGGCCGGCATAAGGCCTGAGGTCGGCGTCCCTGGGGGATAGCCGCTGGTCCTTCACCGGTACTATGATAACCTTCTGACCTTTTCTAAATCTGGGGCTCATAAAATACCAACGATATTTTTGAGCATAATAATACCCGTTCCGCCCGTTGTCAATACGCTGCTTTAAAATGGTTGCTTTTGATGGCTTTTATCCCACCCTTGCCGAAGGAGAGATATTCAATTAACATATAGTACCCGAAACAGATGTTGGTGAAATGGTGGAATTTATAATACAGTCGCTGGTGGTTTTTGCTTTAAGCGTTTTAGAGTTATGGCTGGCTATACCTGTCGGACTGGTGATGGGGCTTAATCCGGTAGCCATTTTAGTAATGTCCATACTGGGCGCCATCTGCGGGGCGTTGATCGTCGCCAGAGTAGGTGAAAAACTTAGAAGCTGGCTTTCTGAAAAATATGGTTGGGATATTCTAAAGAAGCGGCAGGGTATCATTCATAAAATATGGCAGAAATACGGCGTGATAGGGCTGGGTCTGCTTTCGCCTTTTCTCACCGGGGCGCCTCTGGGTACCGCCCTGGGCATCGCCCTGGGGATTCCTAGGAAGAAGCTGCTTCTATGGATAAGCATAGGTATTATTCTCTGGGGGATCGGGCTCACTATAGCCGGCGCCATGGGCAAGCCGTTTATTGAGGATTTAATAGGTTAGCGTTCTAAAGCTCTAGTACTGGAGTAAGAATACCTGAGTATTCTGTGGCAGGTTCGATTTGCTTAAAAGTAGCTTTGGTTGAGGTTCGATGCCGTTTATACCGATTTCTTTTAAAAATCTATCTACCGGGTCGAGCTCCATAGATACCGCATCGGTTTTATAATGCATCGGTATCACTACACTGGGCTCAAGCTTCCTGACCAGCTCGGCGGCTGCCTGGGCGTCCAAGGTCGTCTTGCCGCCCACCGGCACCATTAAAATATCTATATGACCCAGTTCTTCTACCTGTTCGTCGGTCAGGATATGGCCCAGGTCTCCCAGGTGGCAGACGGAAAGCTCGTCTATCTCCATAAGATAAACGGTATTATTGCCCAGTTTCTGGCCACCGGCGTTATCGTGAAAGGTGGCGATGCCCAGGATGATTACGGCGTCTTTGTCATTGCCGCCGATTATCTCGTATTCGCCCGGTCCGGTAACCTTTTTAGGGTTGCCGTCGATAGCGTCGGTGTTGTTATGGTCGCTATGCTGGTGGCTGACAGTTACAATTTCGGCTTTCTGTTTGCCCAGGGAATAGCCGATATCGTCAGAAAAGGGATCGGTAATGATAGTAGTATATTTACCCTTGATGCGGAAGCAGGATTGTCCCAGCCATTTTATTTCCATATTTAAGGTTGATTATAACAAAATAAGAGTCTCTTTACAATTAAAGGAACCATAAATGCTTCTTGACAAGAAGCTAAAAAGATGGTAAATTATGTGCGTTAGCAAACGGAGCTTGAGATTGCTAATCAGGAGCGAAATGCTTAGCAAAAGAGAAGAAACCGTATTAAGCACTATAATAAAGCAATATATCAACCGGGCGGCTCCGGTATCTTCGACGGCGGTGATTGAAGCCTGTGGACTTGACGTATGTTCGGCCACGGTACGTAATGACGTCGTCCGGCTCGAGCAGGAAGGCTATATCATCAGGCCGCACCACTCGGCGGGTAGCGTTCCCTCGGATAAAGGCTATCGCTATTATGTAGAGACGCTGGAAAACATGGAACTGCCTATAAACGAACGCTTTATGATAAGCCATTTGTTTCATCAGGTAGAAATGGAGATGGAGGAGTGGTTGAATCTAACCGCCTCGCTAGTGGCTAAAAGGGTTCATAATCTGGCGGTTATCTGGGCGCCAAGGTCGCCCGCCAGCCGCTTTCACCATCTGGAATTGGTAGCTATACAGGATTCGCTGGCTCTGGCGGTGCTGGTACTAAGGGGAGCCAGACTAAAACAGCAGCTGGTAAGTTTCAGCCAGTCTATAAATCAGCAGGAGCTGGCCAAAATGGCAGCTAAACTAAACGATGCCTATAACGGGCTCAGCAGTGCCGGGATAAAGAACAAAAAGATAAAGCTTACTACCGATGAGCAACTGGTTAAGGACAGCCTGATTAAGATGATGAAGGCTGAAGATGAGAAAGAATACGATAAATCCTATCTGGACGGTCTTCAGTTTATGCTGGAGCAGCCCGAGTTCAGCAAGGGGCAGCGTGCCCAGACTTTGATGGAAATGGTAGAGCAGAAGAAGCTGGGAAAGTTTATCGACCCCGAAGAGCTGGGCGGTAAAGGCGTACAGGTAATCATAGGGCAGGAGAATAAGGACGAGGCTTTCAAGGGTTATAGCGTGGTCGTCAGTCATTACGGATTACCCGACGAAGCTATCGGTACCCTGGGTGTTATCGGGCCGACGCGGATGCACTATGAACTGGCAATTTCATTCATCGGCTACCTGTCGATGGTAATGAGCCATTTGATAGCTGAGCTATACGGCGAGAGATATCCTTAAAGAGAGGTATTAAATATTTATGGTAGAAGGCAGCCCGGTTGAAGAGGGAAGGGAAATAATAGAAGTAAGCGATGCCGATACCCTGAAAGAGGCTCTAGCCGAAGAAACGGCCAGGGCAGAAAGCTATATGGCTAGCTGGCAGCGTAATCAGGCAGATTTTATAAACTATAAAAGGCGCGCCCAGCAGGAAAAAGAAGAGATAGGTAGTATAGCCAGAAGTGAGGCTATTTTAGCCCTTTTGCCAGCGCTGGACGACCTGGAAAGGGCGCTGGATTCTATACCTTCTCGCCTGGAGAGGCATCCCTGGACGGGTGGTATAAAGCTAATTGCCAGTAAGTTTCGGCTGGCCCTAA
>DAOUMG010000052.1:0-3981 GCA_034411935.1 Dehalococcoidaceae bacterium | reverse complement strand
GAAGATAAGACCCCCCTTTTTGAAAATAGACAAAAAGAGGGGGTCACCCACCCTCTCTTTGTCGTGGCTTTTAGTTTTGGTCAAGCGTTCTATTTAGGCTTTAACTGGTACTTTGGCCTTTTGTTTTACCTTTGGCTTTTCAGGCTCGGTTGCTGGTTCTGGCTTTTCCTCTTTGGCACTGGCTTCCCTGTCCTTTTTAGCCTGGTTACTGGCTTCATCGGTCATCATCGGCATTACCACCATCTGATAACCATTGGAGCTAAAGAGGACTGGCGAGTACCTGTTGGTAACCTTAAAGTCCACCATACCTCCGAAGGCCTTAAAGACCTGGTATAGATATTGTCCCTGTAACCTTATCTTTAAGGGCTGGCCAGTGGTATCGGCGGAGACTTCGGTTAAGCCTTTGTCATCGGGATTAGACATTATGAGCTTACCTTCACCGATGGTAAGGTCTACTGGATAGTCTTTGCCGAAGGATAAGGCTTTAAGTGAGCTTACCGCTTTAGAGGCCTCTACCGTATCCAGGTGGGCAAAGGTATTGAAGTCATCGGGTATTAGCTTTAACCAGTCGGGGTAGTCTCCGTCATAGGATAAGAGCTTATACCTTATTAATTCGGTGTCTATGATAAGGTCGTTACCAGTGAGCTTATCGCCTCTCTTGTTAAAGCTTACTTTAGCTCTTTGGGCCTTCCTTAAGGCGTTTACAATACCTTTTAAGTCATCACGGCCTATTAAGGCTTTACCTTCCAGGTCATCGCAGTCAAGGGAGACTACGGATAGTCTGAAGCCATCGGCAGATACCAGGTTGAGCTTACCCTCTTTGGCCTCAAAGTTGACACACTGTAGTACTGGCCTGGTGTCCTCTTTAGAGGTAAAGGGTATTACCCTTGATAATGCTTCCGATAACTCAATAGCTCCGATATTAGGCTTTACTATGTTAGAAGGGCTTACCCTTAGCTGACAGATGGTAACGGGAGTCTTATCGGTTATCCAGTAACCATCTGAAAGCTGACTTACACTGGCTCCGCAGATGACCTTAAGTCCTTTACCACTGGCAGTCTGCGACCCGCTAGCACTGCCGTTAGACGGAATTACCTTTACTATATTAGAACCGCCCAGAGACTTAAGATAAGTAGTGAAGCCTTTTCTGCCGATGGTAACATCGTTTATCGTTACCCTCTCGGCGATAGCCCTTGACAGGGCACTGGTAAGCACGGCCTTATGCGATATAAAGCCCTCACCTGAACGCTTGCCCACGATATTAAGTTGTTCTATTTTACTTATACCCCCTTATAGGCTAATCCGATAGTGGGCAAGGCTATCGGCTTTACCTTAGTAGTAACTAACCGATTATCCGCAACCCGCTGGCATAATCAGTAGTCCCACTATATATAGGGCATTGAGAAGGGTAAAAACACACGCTTAAACTAAAATTATTTGCTCTTTTAGCCTAAAACGCCTTAAATATTCTTGGTCTGTAGGCTCTAGTGGTGTCTTGTTAAGCCGCTTATGGGCTAGAGCTATCAACCTTCCAGGACAGCCTAGAAGCCAGGTAGAGGCACTAACCCAGGCGTCAAGGTCAATGGCCTTATCATCGGCTATCGTCTCTATCAGCTCGGTAGAACTGCCGTTGCCATCGTCTATATCGGTGTTTAAGCTTAAGATAGATAGCTCCCTCTTTTGTTGTCGCCAGTACTTCTGGCACTCATAAGAGGCTACCCTTAACATAGCCAGGTCGGATAACTGACCGCCGCCGTTACTGTCCTTTGTCCTTTGGGCTTCGGCTAAGGCGATGACAATATCGTGGTTTAAGTCCTCTCTGTCCTCTTGTTTGGCTTTTCGTTGATACCTGTCGGCTACATTGATATACTTGCTCCAGTCTAGCATTGCGGTTGACCCCCTTTGTTAGGCTTGCCCTGGGTAAGTGCTAACGGCCCAGGGCTTTAATTTGCCCAGGTAGAGCAAGCGTTCAGGTCAGGGCTTTATGTATATTCAGTTTTTAAGGTACTTTCTATAATTTGCTATATCCATTATTAAACAATATGGGCTTTTGTTCATTAACAGAATGAACCTATATTTACGAGATACTTTAAAATCTCACTCTATATAACTTCTGATGGGGCTGAAGCTGGCAATGGCCATATTGAACAATCTGGAAGCCGTTAAAACAGCCTTTGAGAGTTTATTAAGGCTCTGGGGGCTTCTCGGAGCAAAGTGTATTGCACTTTTTGTACCTTAATCGTTACTTTTGTGCAGTGGCCAGGCCTTGAATGGTATTGGTCTAATCATAAGGTAATCTGGTTGTTCTTACTTATCCTGGCGCTTTACAGGTGGTCTTTAGGGGTCTGGCGAGGCTCCTATCGAAGTCCGTAGAGGGTTCTGTGGGGATTAGCCCAAGCGGACTCAGGAGCTTTTAGTCCTGCGCTGGTGAGGCGGAAGTACTTGCGGGGTTAACCTATTGGGTAGTTGTCCTAGAAAGAAGACGGCTATGCAACTACGCCCTCTTATAAATATTGGATAAGCATATTCTTAAAATACTCCAAATACCTAACTCCTCAAGTTTAACCGGTCTAATGGTGAGAACTTCTGATGTTGTATCGCTATATGGCTTGATGCTAAGTTTGCATAATGCCTGACCATTTCTAGTGTTGAATGCCCCAGTATTTGCTGAAGGGTGAATATATCACCACCATTAATTAGAAACCTTGTAGCGAAAGTATGTCGACAAAGATGGGCATGCAACCTGTAAACTCCGGATACTTTAGCCAGCCTAGAAAACATTAATTTCATGCCATTTTCTGTCAACGGCTTACCATGTATTGACAAGAATACGTTATCGATTCCTTGATGAATAGGTTTGGGCCTATATCTAAAGAGATACCGCTGTAAAGCTCTCTGAGCGCTGCTGCCGATAGGTACAATACGCTCCTTCTTACCTTTCCCAATTACTTTTAAGAACCCCTCATTTAAGTGGGTGTTTTCTACCTCTAGATTAACGATCTCCCCTATCCTGAGTCCTGTATCGAATAGGACCATGAAGATAGTCTGATTCCTGGCAGTAACAGTATTGACCGGTTTCAATGCACCAAGTATGGATCGTATCTCTTCATCGGAAAGAGTGGATATAACCTTCTTGACTACTGTAGGCGGCTTTAAGTGTTTGGCGATGTTATCCTCGGTGAACTCCTCGCAGGCCAACCAGTTGAAGAAGGCCCGCAAGGTCCTTACATGACCATGAATAGTTGCTGTTGATAGATACTCGGTCTTTGCTGGGGTATAAGGGTGACCTTCATATTTTCTTGCCTTTTGTAGATAGAGGATATATTCACGGAGTAACTTTATGTCAACTAATCCTAAGGTATCAGGTAGGTGCCTGCTTTTTAAGTAACTTAGAAACCGTCCTAGATTTGCTGAGTACCATTGTATCGTCTTTTCACTCTTGCCTTCTGCCCTATTACAGATTTCAAAGTAGTCTATGAGTTCGATGAGGGTTTTTTGCTTTTCCACTAAATTCGTTGTTTTTGCCATCTTAGATCTAAACCTCCATAATTTTAATTCGTCGGTTTAGACCCGGTGTTTTAGAATAATCAGGGTGTCAAGCCTAATCAGAGTGTCAAGAAGCCCATTTTAGCTTCAATCCTACCTAGAACTAACACTCCTTGACTTTTAATCAGGGTGTCACAGGTTCGAGACCTGTACGGCCTACCAATGCATTTCTCAATTATTCACTCCCATCCCTCTTGTCCACCTTCCTCAATTCAAGAAGACAGGGTGTCTCGCTGAGAACAATTGAGTTCTATGAAGCATGCCTCAAGCCGTTCGTTGCCAATTATTATCTCACTCATACTGACATCAACCTGTTCCTATCCAACCTCAACTGCCATAACGGCAAGAACGCCTACTACCGTGCCATCAGAGCCTTCTGCAACTGGCTTTACCGTCAGGGCTATATCAAGGAAAACCCCATTGTCAAAGTTGATC
>DAOUMG010000051.1:0-7400 GCA_034411935.1 Dehalococcoidaceae bacterium | reverse complement strand
CGAGCTGGGTAGAATAACCGGTATACCGGTAGTAGCGGACTGTATACAAAGAAAGCGTCTGTCACCCCCGCAGGCGGATACGGCAGGTGTAAAGCAGCGGATTGAAAATGTCAGCGGCGCTTTTTCCGCCGGTGCCACAAGCTCAGGGCAACAATCTGTTATTCTAATAGACGATGTGGCCACCTCGGGCGCTACCTTAAACGCCTGCGCCTCAGCATTGAAACGGGCCGGCGCCGAATCCGTATGGGGGCTTACAATAGCCAGAGAAGTCTAAAGATTGCGAGGGTTTACTTATGGAACTCAAGATAACCGGCAAGAATATCATCCTGACTCCCCAGGCACATAACTATATAAAGCGCCGGTTTAATAAACTAGTTCGTCATCTCCCGAACACACGGGAAATTAAGGCGGAAATAACAGAAGAAAAGACGAAGTCCCGCAGGCACCCTTATATCGCCCAGATAACGATAGATAGCGGCGGTACGATTTTACGCGGCGAAGAGCGGGCTTCCGACATATTGACTGCCGTCGACCGTGTAGCCGAGGTAATGGACAGGCAGATTAAGCGCTTTAAAGACAAACGCCATGATAATATAAGAGCTGGATCAAAAGCCAATGATAAAAACCGAATTGCCGATACTAGCCAGCCGACCCTACCCGAAGTTGTCAAGGTGAAACAATTCGCCATCAAGCCGATGTCGCTTGATGAAGCTATCGAGCAGATGGAGCTTTTAGGCCACGATTTCTTTCTCTTCTTAGACGTTCGAAATGAAGAACCCAGGTTACTCTACCGCCGCCGTAATGGCGATTACGGCCTGATTGAGCCTGAATCTGGGAAATAAGAACTTAGCTGCTTACTGGAATCACCTCCAGAGGCCCTGAAAGCCAAAAGGAAGGCTTTTAGTCCCCCACTTATATATTATTATATACTTAACTAACCGGTAGGGGTTTAAAATGGCACCGCCTGGCGAAGGAACGAAATATAAGATTTTTAGAACCAAAGCTGGCTGGATGGTCGCTATAGCTTCAGAAAAGGGCTTGGTGGCTTTAACTCTGCCTCAGCCGACAAAAGAGCTGGCGCTTAAACGGCTGGAGCTAGAACCTGCCCGGGTGGTAGCCTCAGATAATTGTTTCAAGGAGTTACTAAAGCAACTACACTGCTACTTCAGTGGCCAGGTGGTTAATTTTAGTCATAATCTGGATATCACCAGGGCTACCGATTTTCAGACCAAGGTGTGGCAGGCCAGCCGTCTTATTCCTTACGGAGAAACCAGAAGCTACCGGTGGCTGGCTGAAAAAATAGGCCATCCGAAAGCCGCCAGAGCGGTAGGCCAGGCACTGGCCCGTAATCCGCTGCCCGTAATCATACCCTGCCACCGCGTTATAAAAGAAGACGGCAGCATCGGCGGGTTCAGCGGCGGACTTAAGACAAAGAGGCTGTTACTGTCTCTGGAAAAGGCGCTTTAACCGACCTATTATTTTATGTCAACTACGAAACCGGATAGGCAAATACCAAATCAATCCGGTTCGCTGAAGAGTTTTGCCCGATACAGTTGCCGCCGCGCTTCCGAAGCTCCTTTCACCTTCAGGTTAAGAAAGTCCGTCTCATACTGGCCTATCAACCCCTCGGCGGCAAAGCTGAAATATTTATCCCCTCCGATAATGATATGGTCCAATACCCTGATACACATAACAGCCCCGCCAAAGACCAGTTCCCTGGTCTGCTCTTTATCCTGAAGACTGGGAATAGGATTACCGGATGGGTGATTATGAACGAAAACTAAAGAAGCGGCACTATGCTTCAGGGCGTTTTCAAAAACCGTACGCAGGGGCGCCTGACTGCTACTGACAGTACCCTTGAACAGGTCTTCTATCTCTATAATCTGAAGCTGGTTGTTTAAGAAAAGGACTCTGAAAACCTCTTTCTTCAAACCCCTCATAGAAAGGTAAAGATAGTCGAAAATCTGTTGCGCCGAGCTGAATATCGGCTTATCGATTATCTTTTCTTTCAGCAGCCGCTCGGCGACTTCCCTCAGCAGGCTGAAACAGATGGTATTCTGCGAGCCTATGCCCTCTATCTGCTGAAGCTCCTCGGGGCTTGCCTCCAGGACGCCCCGTACCGTTTTGAACCTTTTCAGGGCTTCTTTAGCCGGCTGCTTGCAATCCCGCCGCGGAGTACCCATCGTAAGCAGCAGTTCTATAATCTCGTAATCCTGAAACCCGGAAAGTCCCGATTTCAGGAACCGCTCCCTGAGCCGCCTCCGGTGTCCCTGGTTTGAGTTATTTGAAGGCATGACCGGCCCCCTATGGCAGGATAGCCCAACAGCTTAATTGTAGCACCGGTAGCAAGAGGTTTCTACTCTGTATCATATGGTCCAACCTTGCTTCAGGTTTCCTCAATGCCGAAATTATCCACCCCTATAATCTCTGAAAGCCCCGCTTCCAGTTCGCTACAATAGCGTGCGCTGGTTAGTTTGAGTTTAGAAAGCTTGTTTTCGCTGAGTACAGAAAGATAGACTTCATCACTGCCCGGGAACTGCCTCAGTACCGCCAGTATATGATGCAGGCGTTCTATATCCTTATCTTTGTCTTTCGTCTGCTCAAGCCTTATTGCCAGCCGCTTCTTTCTTGTCTTCTCTGCCGGCTCGATATTGACCGTCTGAACTGACTGCCGCTCGGCAACCGGTTCCTTTTCAATCTCGCCTTCTTTACTCCCTTCCCCCAGCTGGTAACGGCGGACATGGTCGCAGTAAACCTGCGCCCGGTCACCCCTGACCTTCACCATACCCTCTACCAGCAGCACATTGCCTTCCTGCCATAAATCCTTCGTCTGTAAATAGACCCTGGGCCAGACCATCACTTCCACCCGGCCATCCATATCTTCCAGTATGGTGCTGATAAATGCACTACCGTCTCTGGTAAAAGACTGGTGTAACTGAGCCACCACCCCGGCTATGGTGATATTCCTGCCGTTCATCTCGGCGTCTACCTGACCACATAATATAGTACTGCCCGAAGCAACCTGACTGGTGTAAGGGCTGAAGGGATGTTCCGAGATATAGACGCCGGTAAGCTCTTTTTCCCAGGCAAGCTCATCTTTTTTAGAAGTTTCGGTTACCTCAAGCTCAAGGCTGGGCGTGGGTGTGGCCGCTTCCTGCCCCCAGAGGTCAAACATGGTTGTCTGGCCTGTTTTTCTTAAGTTAAACTGCCTCCCGGCCAGCGCCAGAATACGGCTTACATTTGCCAGCAGGGTACCCCGGCTGCCCAGCGAGTCCAGGGCACCGGCTCTTATAAGGCTCTCCATAACCCTTTTATTAACGCCGGAGAGGTCGGTACGGCTACAAAGGTCTTCAATAGATTTATAGGCACCGCCCTTTTCTCTCTCTTTAACGATTGGTTCAATGGCACCCAGGCCGACATTTTTAATGGCTATCAACCCGAATCTAATAGACGGCGAACCATCTTCGCCATCCTTTTCTATTGAAAAATTGGCATAACTATGGTTAATATCCGGCTTCAATACCGGGATACCCAGCCGACGGCACTCGGCTACCGCAGTGGCTACTTTTTCCGTCTGATCGAACTGGGTAACTAAAACGGCGGTGATGTATTCCTCCGGGTAGTTTGCCTTGAGGTAAGCCGTTTCATAGGCTATCAGGGCATAGCTTACGGCATGGGCTTTATTGAAAGCGTAACCGGCAAAGGGCTCGATAAGCCTGAAGACCTCGCTTGCCAGTTCAGCCGAAAAGCCTTTATCCTTAGCGCCGCCAATAAAATCCTTCTCCTGCTTCTTCATTACCTCAGGTATCTTCTTACCCATCGCTTTCCTGAGAATATCTGCTTTGCCCAGGCTGTAACCGGCAAAGGCACGGGCGATGAAAAGCACCTGCTCCTGGTAGACGATGACGCCGTAGGTCTCTTTAAGGATATCTTCCAGTGCCGGGTGGGGGTAATGTATCGGTTCTATGCCGTGTTTCGCCTTGATGAAATTGGGTATCTGCTCCATCGGCCCCGGCCGGTAGAGGGCTACCATGGCGGCGATATCGCTGAAGGTAGTCGGTTTGAGCTCCTTGATATAGCGGCGCATACCGCTGCCCTCCAGCTGGAAAACGCCCGTTGTTTCTCCTGAGGACAGGAGCTCGAAGGTCTTTTTATCATCCACCGGAATCCCTTTTAAGTCAATCTCTATACCTCTATTCTTACGTATCAACTCCATAGCTTTACCTAAAATGGTCAGGTTAGCCAGTCCCAGGAAATCCATCTTCAGAAGGCCGATGCTGGCGATATCGTCCATCCCCAGCTGGGTCATTACTACTCCCTGTCCGTCGCCGCGGCTGGGCTGCTGCAACGCCATATAATCTGTCAGCGGCTCTTTGGAAATCACCACGCCGGCGGCATGGGTGCTGGCGTGGCGGGCGATGCCTTCTACCTTCCGAGCCGAATCCACCAGGTTTTTAACCACCACATCCTGCTGGTAGGTTTCCTTGAACTCGGAATTCTCCTCCAGCGCTCTGGCCAGCGTCATCCCGGGGGCGAAGGGCACCATACGGGCGACGCGGTCGACATCTCCGTAGGGCATTCCCAGCGCCCGCCCGACATCGCGAATAGCCGCCCGGGCGCCCAGGGTACCGAAGGTGATTATCTGGGCCATATGATCCCTGCCGTACTTATCCGAAACGTACTTTATTACCTCGTCACGACGTTCATCTTCGAAATCAAGGTCTATATCGGGCATTTCCTTGCGTTCCACGTTCAGGAAGCGCTCAAAGACAAGGCCGTTTTCTATGGGGTCGACGGCAGTTATTCCCAGGCAGCGCAACACGATGCTTGAGGCGGCGCTACCGCGGACACCGTAGAGAATCCCCTTCTCCTTGGTAAACGAAATAATATCCCAGACCACCAGGAAATAATTGGCGAACTCGGTTTCCTTGATTACCTTAAGCTCGTAATCAAGCCGCTCTTTTATATCGGTTCCGGCATCGGGATAATACTGGTTCAAACACTTCTGACACAGCTCGGTAAGGAACTGGAAAGGGGTTTTACCTTCTGGAATATCTATCTCGGGCAGATGCAGGCGCCCGAAATCAAGCTTAAGGTTACATATTTCGGCTATCTTTTCCGTGTTTTCAATCGCCTGGGGAATGTCTTCATAAGCCTTTTCCATTTCTTCGGGTTTTTTCAAGTAGAAGAAGTCGCCGGCCATTTTCATCCGTTTTTCATCATGAATAGAAGAGCCGGTGCCGATACACAAAAGGATATCGTGAGCCGTGGCATCCTCTTTGTTTACATAATGTATATCGTTAGTAGCTACCAGTGGTATTCCCAGCTCACCGGACATAGACACCAGCACCTCGTTTATCTTTTCGATCTCGGGGATAGGATGCCTCTGTATTTCGAAATAGAAATCCTTAAAGAGTTCTTTATACCACCTGGCCGCCTGTTTGGCATCTTCAAGACGACCTTCCAAGATAAGCTGCGGTACCTCTCCTCCGGTACAACCGGACAGAGCTACCAGTCCTTGATGATATTTTTCAAGTAGTTCTTTATCCACCCTGGGCTTGTAGTAGAAACCCTCGAGATGCGCCCTGGTGGTAAGCTGAATAAGGTTCTGGTAGCCGGTTTTATCCTTGGCCAGCAGGGTCAGGTGATATGGTTTCTTATCATTATTATTACGACTCAAGCGGTCTCCGCGGGCGATATAAACTTCACATCCGATGATAGGTCTTATGCCGGCTTTTAAAGCCTCCTGATAGAACTGGATAACGCCGTACATAACACCGTGGTCGGTAATAGCCAGGGAGTCCATACCCATTTCCCTGGCCTTGGATATAAGCTCCGATATGCGGCTCATGCCGTCTAATAGGCTATACTCGGTATGTACATGAAGGTGGCAAAACATAATACTACTCAAAGCGTGGAAACCGTTTAAGATTATAACATAGCCCCTTTCAGCGGGCATGCTTTCCCAGAGCGAATGAAAGCGGTACAGCGCCTAAAGTCAGCCTTATTTATGCTGACAAGCTATCCTTTTCGGCCTTGAAAGAGTAGAATCAAAAGTACTATGAAACACTCCCCGGTCAGCATATTAAGCGCCGTCGCCCGCTGGCTGTTTATCCTCTGTTTGCCGTTGATGCTACTTACCGCTGGCATCGCCGTAGCCTTTAACTATTCCTGGCTTTATCAATACGGCTTTAATAAACACGATGTCGGCTTAACTACAGGGCTTGAGGAAGACCAGCTGGAGAAGGCAGCCGATGGCTTAATCGGCTATTTCAATTCAGATGAAGAGAACATCTCGCTGACCGTTATCAAAGACGGACAATCGTTTGAACTTTTCAACGAGCGCGAGGTCGCCCACTTACAAGATGTCAAAGGCCTTTTCCGGCTGGATTACCGGGTACTGGTCGGCACGCTGTCGTATATACTTATCTATACCGGTATTTATTTCTTTTACAGAAAGAAAGAATATCGTCCCGCACTGGCTAAGGCAATCTTATACGGCAGCGCCCTTACCCTGATTATCTTACTGGCCATTGGACTAGGCGCCCTTTTTGACTTCGACAACCTGTTCTGGCAGTTTCACGTTATCAGCTTCGATAACGACTTCTGGCTGCTTAATCCCGCTACAGACTACCTGATAATGCTTTTCCCGCAGGGTTTCTGGTACGACGCCACTATTTTTTGCGCCCTGGTGACAACCGTCAGTGCTATAATCCTGGGTACTACCAGCTGGCTTTACCTGAGAAAAAGGGGCTGTTCTTTTAGAGGTGAAGGTTAATAAATACAGCAAAAAAGGAATAACGATTCTCTGTTTGTGCCCCGCCTGCCGGGGGGAAGGTAAAATAGCCAGGGAGGTTCCTTTTCTGGCAAATCCCAGATCGACACTGACCAGAGCCGGGCAGATGGGCTACAAGACCTGCCCCAGGTGCCGGGGCAGCGGCAGTGTCGGAGTTAAATAAAGTTATTAAATCAAGCCCAGGTTCTTGAGTTTCTTAAGTGTAATATCGGTAGCCTTACCGAAATCGCAGATAGGTTGAACTTCAAACTCGCTTAAGGGTCCGATAGGGCAATCGGTTAGTTTCTCCATCAGGTCCTCGTGCGAATCCGCAATTATGATAAAGAAACCGCCGCCGGTGGGGAAGCTGTAAAAGCACTCCAGAGTGCCGTCTTTAAGCCCTGCTTTAACCCAGTCTTTTGTTCTTTTTAAGAAACCGGCCTGGGATTTCTGCTCCATTACCGGCGTTACCTGATTGCCTATAACCAGATGGCAATTATATACTTGACAAAGGGATAGTTTTAAGTGGTAGAATAGGGCTATGGGTTCTTTCTTGCGTTCGTTCTTATCAGATGTTCTGGCAGCCCTTGTCACAATGGGGTTGGCAGCAGTGGTAGCCTTTTTA
>DAOUMG010000050.1:0-6053 GCA_034411935.1 Dehalococcoidaceae bacterium | reverse complement strand
TTTATACCGCGAAGCAGCACGGACTGGTTATTAACAGGAACACCGCTTCTCAAGAGGCGCTCACAGGCCTGGGCCGCTTCCTGGGTTATCTCGCGTACGCTGTTAAAGTGAGTGTTGAGCCATATTGGGCTATACCTGGCGAGCATATCGCACAGCTCTTCGTCTATGCGCTGCGGCAACACGACCGGCAGACGGCTTCCGATGCGGATAATCTCCACATGCTTGATACGCCTCAAACCGACGATGATTTCTTCAAGGCGGTTGGTGGCCAGTGTTAAGGGATCACCTCCGGAGATAATAACATCCCTGATCTCGGTGTGTCGGGCGATGTAATCCAGCATGGCCTGAATTTCGGACGGCGTTCGCACCAGTCCGTTACGATTCCACTCGCGCTTACGGGTACAGTGGCGGCATAGCACCGGACAGACGGTGGTGACCACCATCAGAACACGGTCGGCATAGCGGTGCACCAGCCCCGGCACTACCGAATCACCTTTTTCATCAAGCGGGTCCTCATATCCCTGCATGGTTGGGTCGATCTCCAGAATAGAGGGAACTGTCTGCTTCCTTATCGGGTCGCTTTTATCCGCCGGATTTATAAGAGAGAGGTAGTACGGGGTTAACGACATGGAGTAACGCTTTGTCACCAGCTCAAGCTGGCGTATTTCTTCATTGGAGAGAGGAATATAGCCGGCTAGCTGGGTAACGGAGGTGATACGGTTTCGAAACTGCCACCTCCAGTCCTTCCAGAGGTAGTCCGGTACATCGGCGAATAAGTGGTCTCGGCCACTCCTACTTTGGGGCGGTTCATCGCCTCCGCCAGGTGGTTCCGTTTTATCGTCGGTAATTGTCTGAGATTGGACGGACGGCATTGCCCGTTTCTTTTTTATACTCTTATTAAGCGACCCTGCCGCTGTTTTCACTTTTCTAGTCTCCTTTTAATCTAAATGCTTGTTATCATTTAGATTACCTGTTATTATATTCAGGTATGTTTATTCCTGAATTATATTATACACGTACTACAATTTCTGTCAATATTTTTAAGTCGCGGCTGTAAAATATTTAATAAGAGGAGGCCTACTTATGGCCGGATGGAAATTTATCACCAACCATGCTCTTATTTTGTGCCTGATTGCACAGCAACCTCGCATCACCGCCAGGGATATTTCTATGAACGTCGGCATTACCGAGAAGGCCACCCGCAATATTATCTCCGACCTTGAAGCCGACGGCTATATCACCAAGAAGCGTGAGGGGCGGCGTCTAAGATATCGCATCAATCCCGATTTATCACTACGCTACGATATACAGCAGGATAAAGCGGTGGGTGACCTTCTTGAGGTTATGGGTTGGAAGCGGCGGCATAGGAAAACTATTAAGGAAACGGCGTCAATAACCAGCTAAATACAATCTAACGTCCACAGGTTCAAGCTATATCCCTAATCTTGGTAACGAACTAAGAAGTGGCATCACTATTGGGGGTAGGTCACCTTAAGTTAGATAGTCTCACTCCTGGGGGCGGCCACTACACTATTTAGAATAAATTATTATTTAGGGTCCAACTATGACCTTTCTTCCAATCATAAGGGATGTACTCCAATCCTGATATCCTTCCGAGATGTAAGTATTCCTAACCTTAATATCAATTTTAGTCCTTTAGTACAATGGGATTTAAGTATAAATACGGATTGACCATAAAATAAATGATGATATAATCCACGAGAGAGTATACCTATATCAGGTATAGATTGGTATTAATAATGGGCTACGGAGTTATTCCAGCTCCGGCTGCTATGTTGAAGGCAGCTATTGATGAGGCCCTGATAAGACCCCACCAAATAGAGGAAAGTGTCCTTTATCTAAACAGAGAAAGAATAGTAACTAGAACCCGGAATTACTTTAACAGTGAAGTGACTCCGGGTCTTTCTTTTATATAAGAGTTTAGTAAGCATATAAAGAGGGGTGGCCTCGGTAAAGGCCACCCCTCAAAGAAGGTAAAATGAAAAAGACCGACTGTCAGGCGAGCCTTTTCTTATACCTTCAATGAATATTATAGGGAATAAAGGTAAAGCTAATCAAATACAGGTAATGAGGAGGTTCTATGGTACATGACTATCAGGAGAGACTGGGTGACATCGGGAAAGACCGAACGTAATAAAAGGAGGTTTATGAATGTCCAAATTTCACTCAACCGTATCCCGTAAGGACTTTCTGAAAGTAATTGGCCTCGGCTCTCTGGGGATGGCTACGGCTGCAGCCGGCACCTATGTGTGGGCTAAAGAAGATGCCGCACCATGGGAGGCCATGCAAGGCTGGGAAAACGCCGTGGGCAAAGAATACTTTGACCGCAAACCCTTTGAGGTTGATACAGTACCCGAGTGGAACTGGAAGGTAATCGGCCCCGACCTGGGCGGCGATAGGTCTGTCGGTGGTATCCACAGGTACGACGGGCGGACCTCTTACAACGTTCGTCATCTCAGCGTTTTCCACAACATACAAGGCCAAGACTCCCTTCCCGACGGTAGTTGGCCTTCAAGCGGCACAGCAGCCCTGGACCCGTACTGGCAGGATTGGTATGAGCTTAACCCCATGATGCTTGACCGGGACAAGGCGTTCAAGTACGATTGGTGGCCCAACATAGGCAAACCCTGGGTGAATGACTGCAAGGCGGAGAAAGCGAGATGGGACGCCAACGAGGGCTATCTCGGTCTTAGAGCTTCCGAAGCCTACATGAAGGTATCGTACCCCGACTATACCGACCCGCCGGCAATAAGCGACTGGAAAGATGTCAGCAAAACGCGAGGTATATTCAACTCTCCGGAACACGCTTCCAGCTTCATAAAGAAGCTGGCTCACATGGTGGGCATGACCCTGGTTACCATCTGCAGGATGAACCCGGCCTGGGTAGTCAGGAGCGCCTGGCCCAGAGGTTACCCTACTTCCGCCGGACGCGGTTGGCCAACGGATGGCAATGCACAGCCGATACCGGCCTGGTGGGAATACGCCATCATGGTCACTCCGCCCATGTTCTGGGATACCCTTTATGGAGACCCGAACTACGGTACCTCGTGGCAAGGTTACGAACGCTCCCGCCACGCAGCCTGGCAGATAACCTATGTAATTAATAAACTGGGTTATCCCGCCCGAGCCCACTGGCCCGGCGCCAACTATAACCTGATCAATACGCCTGTAGGAGTTGAATCCGGCGAGGGCATGGTCGGCCGCACCAGCAATGTTGTTTCTCCCGACTTTGGCGGTAACTTCCGCCAGGCGGTCATAACCACCAGCCTGCCTATGGCGGTCGATAAGCCTATCGACTTCGCCCTGCCTGAGTTTTGCCGTAAATGCAAACTGTGCGCCGAGGTATGCCCCACCGGGGCTATAAGCTATGCCGATGATCCCGACTTTGATATCAGGGGCGTCCGCCGCTGGTACATCGACCAGAAGAAGTGCCGCACCAGCTGGAATATTGACGCCGGCCCTATGGGTTGTCGTGCCTGCGTGGCCGTCTGCCCCTGGAGCAAGAAGAACACCTGGGTGCATCGCTTCGTCCGCGATACGCTGTCCCGTGATAGAACCGGCATCGGAGCCAATGTCGCTATCTGGGCGGAAAAGAACTTCTACAAGAAGAACCTGGGCGCAGACCTGGTTTTTCCAAAAGGTTACAAGGGCGTCTACGAACCAGCGGTAGAATGGCATGTTACCGACAACTATATATCCGGTTTCACTGATACTCCTATGGGGGTGAAATAAAATGTTTCTGTTATGGCTTATTATGATATCGGGAACCTGTCTTTTAGGTACCATATTCTTTGGCTGGAAGATGACCAAAGATAGCGGCAGGACCATCCTGTGGTGGCAATGGATAATGGTTGCCATCTCCGCTTTTCTCTGGGTTATTGCCTTCGCCTGGCTCGGTTCGCAGCTTACTGAACTGCTGGGCGGTTTCAAGCAAACTCTAGCCGCCTGGTCTGGTTTTGGCGTACTGGCCGGCATCAGTATCCTGCTAGCAGTAATCACGGTACAGCTGGTACGTCGCCAAGAACCGTCTGGGGCTAAGGAATAGTATTATGGATATGGGTAGGTCTTGTTTCTCCTACATAGAAGAGACCTACCCATATACTCCTGCCTTAACTTTAACAAACTAATAATTATAAAGGAATTAGCTATGCCGCTTTACGAATACTTGTGTAGTGAATGCAAAAGGAATTTTGAATTGATAAAGCAATATGAAGAAGATGCCGAGAGTTGCTTCTGTCCTCATTGCGGTGGTAAATCACAAAGACTGATATCCTCTTTTAGTTTCAAAAACCAGAAGCGCTTAGCCCAACGACATAGAGAAAGCGCCGAAGAAAAGATGTACAATGCTGAACGAAGGCTAGAGGAGGATAAAACTCTGGATCCGAATAAATGGTTAGATAGAGTAAGAAATGAAAGGCTGGCTGAAAAGAAATTCAAGCAAGAAGCAGAGCAGGTCTACGGTAAGGAATCCGATTCAGTAGCTAAGTACAAATCTGCTATAGAAAATGTAGAACGAATACAAAGGGAGGACCCTTTAAATAGCGATTAGTAGTCTGCATCCATTAGCGATACTACTAAAGGTGCAGACTACCGGTAGAATAAGCTCGGGTGGTAGAAGTTCTATATATTGAACGAATTGGTAGCAGTGCTAGTATTCACAACCTCAGAACTTAAACGGTAAGAACCCGGAAAATCCCTGCGATAAATAATCCCATATAAGTTGCGAAATCATATTAACTTTTGTGATAAATCTCTATGTAAAACCCATTGACAACACCACTAACAGGGAGTAGATTTTTCCCATAGGCAACTCAATATCGCTTGGATTATGCGGAGAATTCCAATATTTCTTAAGATACTGGTTCTATAAAGAAAACTCAGCTGGTGCTTCTTAATAATTTATATAATAACTAGGGGGTAATATTTTGATAGGCCACGATGACAAATGTGCTTTAATAACCGGTGCTTCAAGTGGAATTGGTTATGAACTTGCTAAGTTGTTTGCTAAAGATGGTAAGAACTTAGTAATAGTGGCCAGGAACAGGGACAATCTTGAAAAAGTAAAGGCGGAGATTGAAAGCGAATATAAGACAATAGTAAAGTTGTTAGCCAAAGACTTGTCCAATCCAAAAGCACCGCAAGAGATATTTTATGAACTTGAAAGAGAGAGCATCGAAATCGATGTACTTGTGAATAATGCCGGTTTTGGAGTCATAGGCAGGTTCTCTGAAACAGATTTACAAAAAGAGCTAGCCATGATTCAGGTCTTTACCACTTCTTTAACTCATCTGACTAAATTATTCCTTAGAAAGATGCTTGAGAATAAATCCGGCAGGATAGTGAACGTATCGTCCGGGCTGGCTCTTATTCCTATTCCTATCTTTTCCACTTACTCTGCCTGCGAAGCCTATGTATTACACTTTTCAGAAGCACTACATTACGAGTTAAAAGGTTCAGGAGTTAAAGTAACATGTCTATGCCCCAGTCCAACTAATAGTTCATTCTTTAAGAGAGCCAATATGGGAAATGCCAAATTAGCCAATCTAAGCCTTATGATGGATCCGGCCTCTGTTGCCAGAATAGGATACAAAGCTATAGAACAGGGTAAGGTCACCGTTACGATTGGTTTAATGAATAAATCCCTATTGTTTTTAAACAGGCTTCTTCCCAGAAGAATGGCTACTCGGGTAATGGGTTCTATGATGGAATGGGGATCGCATGAGGCAAAGTTCTAGATTATCTTCGACTATTCTTTCTAACATTCCAGGCTAACCAGGTTTCTTACAAAAACATAAAATACAGACCTTAGAAGCCTATACTCTCACCTTTTATTAAATTACTGGCGGGTGTTGAATTACAGTATAGATAGCAAGCTCCATTAATGGTAATATAGTGAGTATGAATTGGGAAGTTATCAGTATCCTTGTTGCCGAGATTATTATCATTGGGGTTTGTACTGTTCTTATATGGCGTAAGAAGAATACTCTAACACCACCACAATTTATCGTAAGATTTCTAGTTTATTTCTTAGT
>DAOUMG010000049.1:0-31621 GCA_034411935.1 Dehalococcoidaceae bacterium | reverse complement strand
CAACTCACCGGCGCTACTTAATGCCGGCTGCCGCTCGGGTATGCTCTCTGCCTGCTCGGTACTGCCCTTAAAAGACTCACTGGATGAAGTGATAGAGAGCTTAAAGAAGGTGATCATCCTCCACCAGGCAGGTGCTGGTACCGGCTTCAACCTCTCCGGGATAAGACCCGAGGGAGATAATGTAAACGGGCAGCCGGGAGTGGCCTGCGGCCCTGCCCGGATAGTGGAGATGCTTTCTTCTGCCGCCAACATCAGGCAGGGAGGCATACGCCAGGGCTGTAACTCAACGGTGATAGATGCGAGCCATCCCGATGTTCTGAAGTTCATAGATGTCAAGAAGAACGATGAAGCCAAATTGCCCAACTTCTATACCTCAATAGCGGTAACCGACGACTTCATGAGAGAAGTATCAAGGGATGGCGACCACAATCTTATCAACCCCCGTACCAAGGAGATAGTAACCACGCTTAAAGCCAGGGAGGTATTTAAGGCTATCGTGGAGCAGGCCTGGAGTACCGGCGAGCCGGGTATCACCTTCATGGACAGGGTTAAGAAGGATAACCCTACCCCCTCCTTAGGTGAGGTAGACTGTATCAGTGGCTGCGGGGAGCAGTTCCTGCTGCCTTACGAGTCCTGCCCCCTGGGAAGCATCAACCTGACCAGGATGCTTAGTAACGGCCATAAGCCCATAGGCATTGATTACCCGAAGTTAGGCAGGACAGTTAAGCTTGCGGTAAGGTTCCTGGATAACCTGATAGATGTAAGTAAGATACCCCTTACAGAGGTAAGGGAGATAAGCCTTAAGACCAGGAAGATAGGCCTGGGGGTAATGGGCTTTGCCGATACCCTGATACGCCTGGGGATCCCCTATGACTCCGAGGAAGCCGTAAGGGTAGCCGAAGAGGTGATGAGCTTCATTAAGGTAGAGGCTCATAAGGCATCGGAAGAGCTGGCTAGAGAAAGGGGGGCCTTCCCCGCCTTTAAAGGCAGTAGCTACCACCTGGAAGGCAAGCCCCCTTTGAGGAATGCCACCCTTACCACCATCGCCCCTACGGGAACAATAAGTTTAATAGCCGGCTGCTCCAACGGCATAGAGCCACTGTTCTCCACGGTATGTGTCTGGAAGATACTGGACGGGGAGGACATACTGGGTATCAACTCAAGCTTCAAAGAGCTGGCCATCAAAGAGGGCTTCTTTACCAGGGAGATACTAAAGAGACTGGTAGCCGGTGGTGATGTAGCTTCTATAGAAGAGATACCGGATAGGTTAAGAAGGCTCTTTATTACCGCACACAGGATAGATTACCAGTGGCACTTAAGGATACAGGCGGCCTTCCAGAAGTATGTCGATAACTCGATCTCCAAGACCATCAACCTGCACCACGGTACCACTAAAGAAGAGGTAGCCCAGGTGTTTAAGCTGGCCTGGCTTAACGGCTTAAAAGGGGTCACCGTCTACCGTGACGGCAGCCGGGAGCTCCAGCCCTGGAGCAACAACGGTACCGGCCCAAGGCTGGTGGATGAATGGTGGGACAAAAAAGGGAGGTTATTTTAGATGTCAATTGTATTAGATAGTAAAAAACTATCGGAAAATCTATTAACTAAAAGCACCAGTGATAGAACCAATGTCTACCATATAGCCTATGCCCCCGAGATAAAGAAGGTCTATATCTTCTGCTGGGGGTGTAATATCAGGTGCAGGGGCTGCCTGTGCTTAAAGGAGATAAACTGCCTGGCATTAGAGGAGAACCTGGACGTGGTTCATAGAGACCCTTACCTGAGACCACCGCAGCACCCTTCCCAACTGCTTAAGCTTAAAGAGATAACGAATATCCTTGATGAGGTAGAGATAGACAGCGTCCTCTTTGAAGGCCAGGAACCATCGATAGACCCTTGCCTGCCCCAGATATGCCAGTACTTAAAGGATAAGCATAACTGTCATATAACCCTGAATACCAACGGAGTTAAGATACCTGACCTAAGTAATATTGATGAGGTTGTCTTCAGCTTAAAGGCGGTAACACTTAGGTTATATGAAGACTATACCCAGAGACCGATAGATAATCTACTTGATAACTTCAAGGAAGTCTACCAGACACCCGGTGTTAAGTTAAGGGCAGAAAGCGTCTTCATCCCCGGTTATATCGGCTTCGGTGAGACGGATAAAATAGCCAGATTCATAGCATCCCTTGATAAGGATATACCCTATCGTATAGATGCCTACTTTGAATCAGGGGATAATCCCTGGAGAAAGCCTACTCCTGAGGAAATGGAAGATATAGTATACCTGGCAAAGAAACATCTTACCACTATAACCTGCACACAGCAGACTAAAAGGAACCTTAAGAAGGAAGACCTGATGTTCGAGGTGGTAAGGCTCTACTAGGGAATAACAAAAGGAGAAAGAGAAATGGTTTTAGATATCTTAAATGAGAAGGTAAGAAGAGAAATAAAGAGTGATCTCTATGGTATCAGAGGTGAGTTATGCGAGTACCAGGCTATTAAGGTACCCACCAACTCCTTCGTTATCACCCTGCCAGAAGAATACCGCACTTTAAGCACCAGATATGCTTTCAAGAAGGTAAGGCATATCTTTAACACGTTTGTGCCTGAGGAATTATGTGATTTTATGCATGACGACTCCCGTCACTGGATGGATACCTATGGTGTCCTGATGGAAGAAGCCCTAAGGGAATATCAACTTGGCTTGGATGATATTATCTTTTTATCCACCGGGGTGACCATGGAGAATATCGTCTGGTCGGTTGAGGAATATCAAGACCTATGGGTGGTCTGCTTCACTACTGCCGGGGTAAAGTCCAATGCCATGAGAATAGGGGTGGATGGGGCTTCGGGTATCGAGAGGAACGGACAGTTCGAGAAGATAGGAACCATTAATAATATAGTGGTTACCAATGCCTGCTTAGATGATGCCGCCATGGCATCTTCATTCATTACGGTCACAGAAGCCAAGAATGTAGCCTTACAGAATCTGGATATCCATTCAGCTTATACCCCAGGTGAGTTAGCGACAGGAACTGGTACCGACCAGATAATTATGGCCAGTGGTTATGGTGAGAAGTGTACTTATGTTGGTGGTCATACCAAGATAGGTGAGATGATAGCCAGGGCTGTTACTAGTTCTACCGTTGATGCCATTAAGAAGAGTGCCAATGGGTATTTTGGGGGATAAACTAAAAATGTACATAAGTCTATTTTGTTACCTTATTGAACATCATTGACTTTCGTTTAGTCATGACTATTGTATATAATCACTCAAAATGAGTGATTTACTACCTATAATATACCAAAGACTCCTAGATATGTTTGGTAACCAGGGCTGGTGGCCCGCTGATTCCCGAGATGAAATGATAATAGGGGCCATTCTTACCCAGAGTATCTCCTGGAAGAATGTTGAAACCGCCCTATCCAACCTTAAAGACCATGGCATCACAACAATAAGTGATATCCATAGTGTTGAGCTATCTGAATTAAGTAAGCTAGTAAGACCTGCCCGTTTCTACAACCAGAAAGCTTTGAGACTAAAGGCCTTTGCCAGTTTCTTATTTAATAACTATGGTGGAAGCCTTGACAGGATGTTTGCCGACGGTCTATCAGAATTGAGATTAGATATGCTAAAGGTTAATGGTTTCGGTGAAGAGACCGTTGATTCCATATTATTATATGCCGGTAATAAGAGGATCTTTGTAGTCGATGAATATACCAAAAGAGTTTTCTCCAGATTAGGTTTATCCAAAGATACCTGGTCTTATGAAAGGTTACAAGACTTCCTCATGAGTAGTTTAAAAGAGCATACCGAGATATTTGAAGACTACCACGCACAGATAGTTCACCTTGCCAAGCATATTTGTCTAAAGAACATCCCCAAATGTGATGTATGTCCTCTGAATGATCTATGCGATTACTACAAGATAATAGATTGGGGCTAATACTATTCAATCGATAAGCAGATAAAGATCATTATTATCTATTGTATAATAAAAACAACCTCGTAGATTATTAGGAGATTTGGGATTGCAGAGTTGTATCGAGGCGTATCTGGATATTGAAACAACCGGACTCTCCCCTTGGGACAATGAAATAACAGTGATAGGGATCAACTTGTGTAATGGTCAGGAAGAAAAATTCATCCAGCTTATAGGTAAAGATTTGACAGGAGACAGACTACTGGAGGTTCTTGAAGGAGTAGACAAGATATATACTTATAACGGTCAGAGGTTCGACCTGCCTTTCATATACAGGCGACTCAATGTAAACCTAGCTAGGTCATTCAAGCACCAAGATCTGATGTATGACTGCTGGAAGAGAGGTCTATATGGTGGTTTCAAGAGCGTCGAGCGCCAACTAGGAATCAAGAGGCAACTAATAGAAATTAATGGCTATGAAGCAGTTAGGCTATGGTGGAGATATGTAAATGACTATTATGAAGAGGCTCTGGGCATATTATTGATGTACAACAGGGAAGATGTTATCAACCTGAAGTGTTTAAAAGACTTATTATTCTAGTGAGACAAGGTTATGGCAAAGAACAATTCTGATAGCAACAAAGCGATGAGGTTTGACAATGAGGATCGCATTAAAGAATTAAAGCCTGAATACCTTCTCAAAAACGTGATTGGTGTTAAACCGGGTATGATCTGCATTGATATGGGTAGTGGAACCGGTGTTTTTTCCTTACCAATGGCAAGGCTTGTCGGTGACAGGGGTAGGATTTTGGCAGTAGATAACAATCTATCAATGATTGATCATCTTAAGAATAAGAACCCGCCCCCCAATCTTAGGATTATCCACGCCAATGTATTTGATACCGGACTAAGTGATAGTATGGCCGATTTCTGTCTGCTGTCATTTATTCTTCATGAAGTAAAAGAGCCTGGTAAGCTTTTAGAGGAAACTTACCGCCTGCTAAAAGATAACGGTAGGGTCTGTGTAATAGAATGGAAGACCGGTGTTACTCCTCATGGCCCACCTGAAAGAATACGGATAAGTGAGGAAAGTCTAAAAGGATTATTCAGTCAGGCAGGATTTTCAGATTTCAAATATACCGATTGGTCGGTTAATCACTACGTAGCAACCGGGAATAAGTATAAAGGAGGATTTGTTTTATGAAACAATATATCTGCATCGAGGTTAAACACCATAAAGACATTGGTAGAATAATAGAGGAATATCAGAGCAAGGTTTGGCAACTACATACTTACGAGACTGCGGGCATGGGCGCCGGTCCTATGGCTTATAACGTGAACCATTATCTATTATTTGAAAAGGACAAATAACAACATATGCCTTTGGTGCTCTTCTTCATTATTACCCCGCTTGTTGAACTCACTATTCTTATCTACATAGGCAATCTTATCGGCGTTTTCAACACGATACTTATCGTAGTGACAACGGGTATTGTGGGAGCCCTGTTAGCCAGGTCACAGGGTCTAGCTACTCTTTCCCGTATCCGTGGTAGTTTAGAGTGCGGCATTATACCTTCTGATGAGCTCTTTCATGGAACACTTATAGTTGTCGGAGGTCTACTGCTGGTTACGCCCGGCATAATTACAGATATAGTAGGTTTTATCGCACTTATACCACAGACAAGGAACATTCTTATCAAATGGTTACGAAACCTAATTCAAAAAAAGATAAAGAAGGGGGAGATTCATTTTTGGAGGCTTAGGTAAATAAAGAGGAAAAGTTATGCTAAATAGCGAATCGGTTACTTCTATCCTTCATAAAAGGTATTGACAAGCAGACGATAGTAAACTAGATTTATTCAAATAATCCTAAAACTTGTTCAGGAATAAATCATGATTGAGCTACCAGAAGCCACCGTATTGGCAAAGCAGATAGGGGATTCTATTGCCGGTAAGCAAATTACAAATGTCATCGCCGCTCGGAGCCCGCATAAATTCGCTTGGTATTTCGGTGATCCCAACGATTATAAACGTTTGCTGGCCGGGGAGATTATCGACGGGGCGGTGAGCTATGGTGGACAGGTTGAAGTATCTGTCGACAAGTCTAAGATACTATTCAGTGATGGCGTGAAATTACGCTACTTCGAGAAAGGTGAGAATGTTCCCGACAAACACCAACTACTTCTTGAGTTTGATGATGGTTCGTTTTTGGTAGGTTCAGTTCAGATGTACGGAGGTCTATCAGCTTTCCGCGAAGGTAAGAACGATAATAAATACTACCTTGTGGCCAAAAGCAAACCATCACCGTTGTCTGACGAATTCGATGAAGCCTACTTTAGTGTTCTGTTTAATGATAACACCAGTAAATTGTCGTTGAAGGCTTTCCTTGCCACGGAACAGAGAATACCGGGACTCGGTAACGGCGTTCTGCAGGACATTTTATTCAACGCGAAAATGCATCCTAAGAAAAAGGTAGCTACGCTATCAGATGCAGATAAGAAAACCTTGTTCGCTTCTATCAAGACAACCCTCTCTGAAATGGCGGCCTATGGCGGGCGAGATACTGAAGGCAACCTCTTTGGTGAAACTGGTGGGTATAAGACCAAACTAAGCAAAAACACGGTCGGACAGCCTTGCCTGATTTGCGGGGCCGAAATAAAAAAGGAATCTTATCTAGGCGGTAGCATTTACTACTGTCCGGAGTGCCAGAAGTCCTAGCATGGACAAAAGATTATATTAACAAGCACCGCCTGTAAAGATGTCGTTCCTTTAACAGATTAGTAAGGGCTATAGGAGCTACTAAGATGTCTTCTGGTTATGTGCTCGTAAAAACCATTTGATTAGGTTCTTAAGGTGGTGGTAGAATTTGAAACCTTAAGTGGGGTATTAGAATGTTTAAAAAAATTCTGGTTTGCTTAGATGGCTCTGAGCTTGCCGAACAGATTCTACCTTACGTTGAAGCACAGGCGATGTGCTTCCAGAGTCAGGTGACCCTAGCTAAGGTAGTTGGTCTGATTAGTGCAGGATCACAAGATCATAAAGGCAAGACAATCTTCTATTATTTGAAACAGGCCGAAGAAGAAGCAAAGGATTACCTCGAAAAGGTAGCCGAGTCTTTGCGGTTAAAAGGCCTACAGGTAAATTATATAGTCCTGCAGACAGGCCTAGTTGGGGATGCTATTGTAGGTTATGCCCACGACCAAAAGTTTGACCTTATCGCTATCGCTACACACGGACATGGCGGGTTGGGCAGGCTTCTATTAGGTAGCGTCGCGGACTACATTTTACAAAAATCAGGACTGCCAATCCTAGTCATCAGACCTAAATAGCCAATGGCGCTACTCGTGTTCAATCCGGCCCTTCTCGCCATCTAATGATCGCCTTGGTTATCTCCAAAGCGGGGAAGACAGTGCTGGCTGCGACAATTGACAACACCCAAATCAGAGAGTAGATTAGCATTATAAATAATTGAATATCACCAGGGTGGGTGGTCAGAGCGAAGATTATTAAAGGGCACTGGTTCGCTTAACTAAAGCGTAACTGGTGCCCTTTACTATTTTTTAATATAACCTGGAAGTCAAGGAGGTAAAATGGTTGCCATTAAAGAAATGCCCTATAGTGAAAAGTACGACATTATGCTAGATCAGTTTCGGCTGAAACTATAAAAGACAATATTATTGCCAAGAGCGGTTGGAAAGTTAGAGGTCATGCTTTTCACTGGTCGGAGCTACCACTACCGCAAGAAAAAAGTACAGCCTACATTTTTTTAGAACCCAGAAAACAACTTGAAGGTTTTGTCGCAGGTCCAAGTAATAATGTACTAGCATCCTATCTGCATTTACACTTTGGTAGCAATACCACACTCGCCAGAAGATTTATTGAACGTTGTCAATAAGGGTAAAAGGTCTTCTCAATAAGCTGCTGGTTGAACAAAACTGCCTTTTTTATCTACTACACTATATATAAAATCCAACCATCGGTATGATTAATATCCCTTCCCTAGACTTTTCCCGGCTATTTACTCAAATGGTGGTTTGAAGTAAGATTGGTATCGTTAGAAATGGATTTATTTAACCATAACTATAATAAGAGTAAGGGCAAGAAAGCACCACTGGCTGCCCGGATGAGGCCAACCAATTTTAACGACTTCGTCGGGCAGGAGCATCTTGTCGGTGAGAACCGAGCTCTTAGGAAGGCAATAGAATCAGGTAAACCTCCATCGGTAATATTATGGGGACCACCCGGGAGCGGTAAAACCACGCTGGCATTTATTATTGCCAATACCACCGATTCTCACTTCAGCACGGTCAGTGCCGTAAGTGCTGGCGTTGCTGATCTACGCCAGATAATAGAAGAAGCTAGGGAAAGACATAAATTATACGCACGAAGTACAATACTTTTCATAGATGAAATCCACAGGTTTAATAAAGCACAACAAGATGTTGTATTACCCTATGTCGAAGATGGAACTATTACTTTAGTCGGCGCTACTACGGAGAACCCATCATTTGAGGTTATTACACCCCTTCTTTCCAGATGCCAGGTATTCGTCTTGAAAATGTTGAATATGAGTGAAATAAATGAAATAGTCAGGCGTGCTATAACCGATGAACAAAGAGGTCTTGGTAGTTATAATGTAAAGCTTGATGACAAGGCGTTGGAGTATCTGGCTATAATGTCTAACGGAGATGCCCGTATTGCTCTTAATATCCTTGAAATGGCAGCTCTGACGACATCCCCTAATAATAAAGGCGAACGCTCTATAGACCTGGCTACTATAGAAGACGCTGCCCAGAAAAAAGCACTCCCTTACGACAAGATGGGAGAGCAGCATTACGATATCATCTCAGCACTTCACAAGACAATGCGGGGCTCTGATCCTGACGCATCTTTATACTGGTTGGGTAGAATGTTGGAAGCTGGAGAGGATCCACTATATATAGCCCGCCGTTTAATGCGTTTTGCCTCAGAAGACGTCGGAATGGCTGATCCGCAGGCTTTGGTGGTCTCGGTAGCTGCCCAACAGGCAGTTCATTTTATCGGTATACCGGAGGGGAATCTTGCTTTAGCTCAGGCCGTGGTCTACTTAGCAACAGCACCCAAGAGCAACACCCTCTATACAGCCTATAACCAAGTAAAAAAAGAAATCGAGAACTCGCCTCCGTTCCCAGTGCCTTTGCACCTACGTAATCCGGTTACTTCGCTTAAGAAAAATATTGGTTATGGCAAGGATTATAAATATGCCCATCAATTCCCAGGTCATTTTGTTAGACAACAGAATCTACCGAAAGAGCTTCAAGGTAAGATCTTTTATAAGCCAAGTGATCAAGGTTTTGAAAAGGAGATAAAAGAGCGATTGAAAAAGTGGTGGCAGGGAGATAAATAGTTCATCTCATCAATTTGTACGATTCCGTTTATATATTGGAAGGCTATGAAAAACCCTTAAACTAATTTAAATCTTTCTGAAATCTCTCTGTTTTTAACCCGAGTTTAAACACATAGAACCACGTAATAACCAGCGTAACAAATGCCTATTTTGTTCAACAGGTATAAAAAAGGAGCCGAGAAATTCATCTCGGCTCTTTAATAATTAAATCAAGAAAACTCTAGCACTTACCGATCTTAAACATCTTGGTTCCACACGCCGGGCAGACGCCTTGAGTAGCCGGCTTACCATTTTTCATAGTTATAGCTTTGGCATTTTTCATTTCCTTTTTAGAACGGCATTTCACACAATAAGCTTCCATTGGTTACCTCCTTAAACACGAAGGATAGTGAATTACCCCCTGATTTTCAATAGCCTATATGGATAAAAAAAGGGAGCGATGGTTACTATTCACCGCTCCCTTGATTATTCTATTATCTTAAATTTAGATTAGTGACTGCTGATTGCCTCTCCTTACTTTTTCCTTCTCCGACTCTATAGCCCCTTCAGGGATAGACTTTCTGACAAGGGATACAGCCTCTCTAGCCCTGTCTATCCTTTCAAGCTCGGATATGAGGTTTATTAGACGCTGGTCAAGGTACTGGGGAAGATTGGGTATCTTCCTGGATTCAGTTACTTTTATCTTGGCTTCAGTAATAAAGGCGCTAGCCAGGGATAACTGGCTTTCCACCTCATCCATAGCCTCATTTACATTAAGAGCGCTCCATTTAATAGGCATGAGTTCACCTCCTTTTCCTTTATGTTTTTTAGGTTATTCTTTTTAATTAGCTGATGGACTCATCATCCGCTTCATCATGGCGGTGATAGCTGTCTTGGTTAGCCACTCGCCTAGGCACTTCTCATCGCACCAGGCCCCTAATACTTCCGGTATAGACTGCCTTTCATCGGTGAGTATCAGGGCGTTACGATTTAAGAAGTTATCATCGGGCAGCTCTCTATCACAGCTTAAGCAGTGAAGGTCATCCATTTTGTTATCACCTCTCTTCTTATGTATTTTGGGTAAAGAGAGAGGGCCTTAACTCCCACGACCTGGGAAGATAAGACCCCCCTTTTTTTGAAAATAGACATAAAGAGAGGCTCTCCACCTCTCTATATGTCGTGGCTTTTAGTTTTGGTCAAGCGTTCTATTTAGGCTTTAACTGGCACTTTGGCCTTTGGCTTTGCCTTTGGCTTTTCAGGCTCGGTTGCTGGTTCTGGCTTTGTCTCTTTGGCACTGGCTTCCCTGTCCTTTTTAGCCTGTTCATTAGCCTGGTCGGTTATCATGGGCATTACCACCATCTGATAGCCATTGGAGCTAAAGAGGACTGGCGAGTAGCTATTGGTAACCTTAAAGTCCACCATACCGCCGAAGGCTCTTAAGGCCTGGTATAGATATTGTCCCTGTAGCCTTATCTTTAAGGGCTGGCCAGTGGTATCGGCGGAGACTTCGGTTAAGCCTTTGTCATCGGGATTGGATAATACTATCTTACCTTCACCGATGGTGAGGTCTACGGGATAGTCCTTACCCTCTGATAAGGCTTTAAGCGAGCTAACCGCTTTAGAGGCCTCTACCGTGTCAAGATGGGCAAAGGTATTAAAGTCGGCGGGGATAAGTTTTAACCAGTCGGGATAGTCTCCGTCATAGGATAAGAGTTTATACCTTATTAGCTCGGTGTCTATGATAAGGTCGTTACCTTGAAGCTTATCGCCTCTTTTAGTAAAGCTTACCCTGGCTCTCTTGGCCTTCCTTAAGGCAGTTACTATACCTTTTAGGTCATCACGGCCTATTAAGGCCTTACCTTCCAGGTCATCGCAGTCAAGGGAGACTACGGCTAACCTGAAGCCATCGGCAGAGACTATATTGAGCTTACCCTCTTTGGCCTCAAAGTTGACACAGGATAGTACAGGTCGTGTGTCCTCTCTTGAGGTAAAGGGTATTACCCTTGATAAGGATTCCGATAACTCAATAGCTCCGATATTAGGCTTTACTATGTTAGACGGGCTTACCCTTAAGCTACAGATGGTAACGGGTGTCTTATCGGTTATCCAGTAACCATCCGATAAGTTACTTACACTGGCCCCACAGATGACCTTAAGCCTTTTATCGGCAGTCTGCGACCCGCTAGCACTGCCGTTTGACGGGATTACCTTTACTATGTTAGAACCGCTTAAGGACTTAAGATAGTTAGTGAAGCCTTTTCTACCGATGGTAACATCATTGATTGTTACCCTCTCGGCTATAGCCCTTGACAGGGCGCTGGTAAGCACGGCCTTATGCGATATAAAGCCCTCACCTGAACGCTTGCCCACGATATTAAGTTGTTCTATTTTACTTATACCCCCTTTTGGCTAATCCGATAGTGGGCAAAGCTATCGGCTTTACCATAGTAGTAACTAACCGATTATCCGCAACACGCTGGCATAATCGGTAGTCCCACTATATATAGGGCATCGGGAAGGGTAAAATCTCTACATCGGTACTAAAATATTTTGCTCCTGTTTGCGGTATCGCCATAGGTATTGGCTATCCGTAGCAGTAAGGTTTATACCGTTCTTTATCTTATTAGCTATTTCTAACAGCCTTCTAGGACAGCCTATAAGCCAGTTACTAGCACTAACCCAGGCGTCAAGGTCTATAGCCTTATCATCGGCTATCGTCTCTATCAGCTCTGTAGAACTGCCGTTACCATCGTCTATATCAGTATTGAGGCTTAAGATGGTAAGCTCCCTCTTTTGTTGTCGCCAGTACTTCTGACATTCATAAGAAGCTATCCGAAGCATAGCCAGGTCGGATAGCTGGCCACCACCATTATTATCCTTTGTCCTTTGGGCTTCGGCCAGGGCGATGACTATATCGTGGTTTAAGTCCTCTCTATCCTGTGTCTTTGCTTTTCGTTGATACCTGTCGGCTACATTGATATACTTGCTCCAGTCTAGCATTGCGGTTGACCCCCCTTTGTTAGGCTTGCCCTGGGTGACTGCTAACGGCCCAGGGCTTTAATTTGCCCAGGTAGAGCAAGCGTTCAGGTCAGGACTTTATCCTTATCCTTATTAAGTTATTAAAGTACTTTTAATAATTTGATATATTCATTATTAAACAAAATGGGCTTTTGTTCATTAACAGAATGAACCTATATTTACGACATAGGAAAGATTTTTGTCTTTTCGGGTTTTGGTGACGGTAAAGCCAGTAAGGATAGAATTACACAATTCATACGGGCTTTTTAAGGGCTTAAATCGCCTATTATGTCTCTTGTGGCCTCTCAGCTTAAGTCCGATTGCACTTTTTATTGATTGCGTAAGGCGATTGTTTAATCGGGTAACAGTGAATAGAAGAGGTATAGTGCAGTGTTAAAAATGGATTTACCATCATTCTAGGGCTTCCCAGGTGTATCCCAGATGGTTTACAAGGATTTGATTTCTAGCTATAGAGCGTCCGACGGGGATCTACCCAGGCTTGCTCGGGAGCAGCCCTGCCGGCGGCAGTAAGGCGATAATAGATACGGGGTTGGCCTTTGGAATAATGGTCCTGGAATGCCGAGCGTTCTCTATACCCTGAAGGCTCTACCCAGCCCAGTCTAATAAGATTTGAGAAGTAGACAACGAAGCTATGATAGCGGCAACTCTTCCCTTTGTATGGTATTCGGGTAATGTAATAGTCGATTAGTGCCTGTATGTTTTCAGGGTTTATGGAGCGTTTTTCTTTTTTAGCAAGTTTTTCCTCGGTTCTTATTGCTTTATCTGAAGCCGTTTCCCTGATAATGGCGTGTTTATAGTGGTAGAAAATATCCGCCTGGGGAGCTCCGATAGATGAGTCTATTGTCGGTGAGCCGAATGGGCCGTTACCTAAGAGGAACTCCCGGATGAATATGCCGCAGCCAAAGGGGCGAAGGAAGCCGCCTCTACTGGGCCTTAAACTAAGAACCACTAGTCTTTATCCCCTTCTTTCCAGAGCTGGTTGTACCACAGCCTGTGTTCTTCACTGGCTATCTTCCTATACCTCAATGTTACATTTATATCCGAGTGTCCCAGGTGCTGCTGCAGCATCCTTAAGCCGTCACCGGAGTCATCCTGCTTCACGGCATGAACAGCGAAGGCATCACGTAAGCGATGGGGGCTAACGCCATGCACCTTGCCTGTCTCAGGATTGACCAACCTAGGCAGACCGGCTCTCTCGGCACATTCAGTAAGGATCTGCCAAGCTCTATGGCGATTGAAACCGAAGAGCATTAGCTTACCGTTACGATTGACTGGCCCACCGCGCTTGACATAGTCAGATAGTAAACTGACTGAGTCATAGTCGACAGGTATCGTCCTTATTCGCCATTCATGCTGTTGTTTCATTAGATTTAGTCCAGTTTCAGGCCACATCCGGGGCAGAACTTATGGCTCCTGCCAAGCTTCTCGCCACACTTTGGGCAGTTTAACTTTAAGCGACTCTTGAGATGTTTGATAGTAATCGTCCCTTGTTCAAAGTCGATATCATCTACAGTCAGTGCTAATAATTCAGATATACGGCAGCCCGTCGAGAACAGGAGCTGTATCATAAGCTTGTCCCTCAGGTTATCAGCAGTCTCTATCAGACTTTTTACTTCTTCTGGTTCAAGGTAAGTTTTCATCGGATTTCCCCCCTTATTTACTTCTCTTATTTTCAAGGTTGTTTTTTATGACCAGCGGAGCTATTATCTTGGCGAGTAGTCTCAAGCCACTTTCCAGGACAGCGGCTTGAGAAGCTTGTTTGTTCGTTTTCTTCTTGACATGCTTTATCTTCACACTTATAATATATACTACCGTATAATGTTAATAGATTATACATTTACGATTAATAATTATGCTAAGTAATCGTTATTATGAATATCACATCGGTGAAGACTTCCATAGGTGCATGTCAAGTGAAAGGGGTCAAAAATGCCTAAAAAAACTCCGGTAATCCAGAAAAGAGACTGGTTAAGAAGATTTGAAACAGGAGAATCAGAGGCCGATATAGCTAAGAGTGAAGGCAAAGGATTAGCTACAATTCAAAGGGGGATTGAATGGGCACGCAACGAAAGACAGGTAACAGCTGCCCATATAAAGCTCATTACCAAAGCTCTGCAAGAACACCAAGACAAGCTGATGAAATTGATCGCCAGCCTTAAAGCTATTTTAGTAATGCCCTCGAAGGAGCTATTAATACACAGGGCATCCGAGGGTGATGCTTATCAGATCGACTTTAATGGGATAGAGCAAGAACACGACCGGGAAAGAGGTCTTACTATACGCCTGACTGCTGAAGGTGAGCCGTACTGGCAGCTACTGATGGAGCACTTTAGGAACAAGCGCCTGGAATCCGAAATCAAGTCATGGAAAGAAGCTGTACTAGACTATCTTAAGGCAGGCTCCGCGCTAGCCCAAAGAGCCGAGAGTTTACTTGAAGTAAAGACGGGTCTTAAGGTAGTAGAAAAACCGGTTACTCCCCCTTATCTTTACCGATACCATACGGTCAATATTCTTTGTAACCAGGTGATATACGAGAAGATGGCTCGATTATCTGAAAAGGATAGTAAGGAGGAAGAGAAGAAATTCATCGAAAATATCACCGTTGATAAGGAAAGGGGCATAGTTGTCTATGCGCTAGCTTCAACTATGGCCGGCTGCCCCGGGAAAGAAGAGGAGTGTAGAGAAAGGATAATCGAGGCTTACAGCGAATTAAAAAAGAGCGACCTGGTTGATAATTTCGTTAAGTCATTAGAAGCTCTTGAAAAGCCCATGCTGAAGGCCAGGCGGATCCTGGACGGTATCGAGCTAATCGGCCTGATACCCAGGAGGTGCCACGCCTGCAGGAGTTTAGGATTATAGGAGGTTTATCATGAAGGTTGCCATTTATCTCAGAGTGTCAGATGAAAAACAGGCCGTGAAGGAACTGTCCATCCCCGGCCAGAGAAAGGCCCTCAAGGAGTATGCCGCCAGCCATGGCTATGAGGAAGTGACGGAGTTCGTCGATGAAGCTAAGTCAGGCCGTATATCCAGAAGACCTGCCTTCATCAATATGATCAATCAGTGTAGCCTAACTCCAAGGCCGTTCGACGCCATCCTCTTCTGGAAGTTTTCGCGCTTTGCCCGCTCCCGTGAAATCTCGGTTCTCTACAAGTCGATGATACGTAAGAAAGGCATCAAGGTTATCTCCATCAACGAGCCTATCGAGGACAGCCCTTCGGGTAAACTGCTCGAGGGAATGATAGAGGTATTTGATGAGTTTTACTCAGAGAATTTAGCTCAAGACGTCATCAGGGGGATGAACCTGGCGGCTTCTAAAGGGTATTTTGTAGGAGGTACGGTATCTTACGGCTTAAGCAAGGCCGAAGTCTACGATCAAGGGGTCAAGCGTAACAAGCTCGATATCGATGACGGCAAAGCTCCGGTAGTCAGACAGATATTTAGTCAGTGCTTAAACCACAAGGGAGTTAAAGAGATAGCCAAGGATCTAAATAAAGCTGGCATCTTATCTCCAAAGGGCAAGAGGTGGAATGTCACCAGTATCTACCAGATACTGACCAATGAGGTCTATACCGGTACCTTAGTCTGGGGGAAGAAGGGGAAGAGGCGCAGTGAGGAGCCTATCAGGGTGGAGAACGCCTTTCCGGCGATAGTAGATAAGGATACCTTCCAGAAAGCGCAGGCTATACTGGCTCAAAGAGCTCCCAGGTTCACCCGTCCCAGGAGCGTCACCAGTAGCTACCTCCTGGGAGGTATGATGAAGTGCGGTGAATGTGGGTCAGGAGTTGTAGGAGGTGCTTATAAGTCGGGCCAGTTCAGGTACTACCGTTGTGGTAAAGCTTTACGTCAGGGACCGGAGGCATGTCCCGGCTACTGGCTGCCGGCAGACAAGATAGAAGGTTTTGTCATAGACAAGATCAAACACAATATACTTACCGATGAGAATCTGATAGAACTGGTCAGGCTCACCAATGAAGAGATAAAGAATCTCTCCGACACTATAGAGGAGAAGGTCAGAACCTTGAGAGCACAGCTTAATGATGTCGAGGCTAGATTGGAACGACTCTACGACTCCCTGGAAACGGGTAAATTGAAGCTGGATGAGCTAGCGCCCAGGATAAGCAGTCTGGTTGTTCGTAAGAAAGAGCTTCAACAAGCTATAGTTGAAGCTAGAAACAGAAATGACGAACCACTTAAGCTCGTTGATATTAATACTCTGAAAGCTTATGTTGAAGGGTTGAGAGAAGTGTTTGCTTCAACTGAAGTACTAAAGCAGAAGGCTTTTTTAAGAACCTTCGTGGAAAGCATTGAAGTATCCAGATCGGATGTGACGATCCACTATACTTTGCCGATGCCCCCGAAGAACGAGTACGATGAAACGATCGGAGTTCTTGGTTTTAAACAGAGTGGTGGCAGCGGGTGGATTTGAACCGCCGACCAAGGGCTTATGAGTCCCCTGCTCTACCCCTGAGCTACGCTGCCATGAAACCAATGATTGTCAGATAGGACTAATTTTAGTTGGCGTGTTGCCTGATGTCAACCGACCAGCTCGGAACCGTATGAAAGATTGTAGATTTAAATAGTATGAATTATCTTCCCCGTTTCTCATAATCAGGGCACCAGGTGGCGTTAGGACGCTCCGGTCGGTGGCAGGCGCTGCGCCAGTTCCACTTACAACTGCTACAGAGAATGATGTGCATCCCCAGCGTCCTCTTTATATTAAGTTTTATACGATGTCCCAGCGGCGGTTTCACTTCCATTTATTTCAGTATAACAAGTTAGTGCCATATGGTAAAGGATGTGCTAAAATAGATTAAATTTAGAGGGAAAGGTATGACCTGACATGGCAAAAGAACAGGTTGAAAGGGAAGAAAAGCTGCATGTTGAGTCCGTAACTTATAACGGGTTGACATGGATAAACATAGAGAAACCGGGCGAGGGTGATATAGATTACCTTTCGCAAAACTATCCCTTCCACCCCCTGGACCTGGATGATGTTATGAGCCGCCGCCAGAGGCCTAAGGTTGACTCATACAAGGACTACCTGTTCTACGTGTTGCACTTTCCGAAATACCGTAAAGATGAAGGGGTACTGATTTCCAGCCAGGTATCTATATTCATCGGCGATGATTACCTGATAACCATCCATGCTGGCGAACTAAAACCCTTGGTTAAGCTTTTCCGTGAGTGCGAAATTAACGAAGAATCCCGAAGCGATTACTTTGGCAGTGGCCTCGGTTTTCTGATGTACAGCATCATAGACAGACTTATCGATTACTGTGTACCTATTATAAACAAAGTAATGGATAACATAGAGCAGGTGGAAAATGAGATATTCTCCAGCCGTGAAAAAGGTGTCATTAAGGAAATATCAACACTCAGGCGAGATGTTATCTCTTTCCGCCGCATCATCTGGCCGATGAGGGCGGTGATCGGCGGTCTTGAGGGTAGAATCAAGAAGTATATTACCAAAGATATGTCAGTCTACTTTGGAGATCTGACAGACCATACAGATAAAATCTGGGATGCCCTGGACGAAGCCAAAGAAATAATAGAAGGTTTAAGCTCTACCTATGATTCACTATCTACCAATCGCACCAACGAGGTCGTTAGGATACTGACAATTGTTGCTACAATACTTCTGCCGATAACGGTGGTATCCAGCGTCTATGGTATGAATATAGAGGGTTTACCTTTTGCCGATTCAGAGTTTTCTATGGTCGTAGTAGTGCTGGTTATAGTAAGCATTATCGCCGGGATGCTTTGTTTCTTCCGCCGGATACGCGTTATATAGATATTTTCGTGCGTTCTGAATATCTGTTATGAGAATCTCGCATCGTTTGTTAATTATTTCGGCCGTTTTCGTTACCTGCCTGATTACGGCTAATATAATTGCCGTTAAGATAATCAGCATCGGTTCCATAATTTTACCGGCGGCGGTAGTCGTCTTCCCGATAAGCTATATCTTCGGCGATATCCTGACAGAAGTTTACGGCTACGGCTGGACGCGGCGGATTATCTGGCTCGGTTTTTGCTGTAACCTTATTTTCGTCCTGTTTGTTTGGCTGGGGCAACTGATGCCGGCAGCCGATTTCTGGACGGGGCAAGCGGCTTACGAGACCATATTAGGTTACGCCCCGCGCCTACTTTTAGCTTCTATCTGCGGCTATCTGGTGGGCGAATTCGCCAATTCATTCATCATGGCTAGGATGAAGCTCTATACTAAAGGGCGCTGGCTGTGGGCCAGGACTATTGGTTCTACGCTGGTGGGGCAGGGGCTTGATAGCTCTATTTTCATCGTGCTGGCTTTCGCCGGAACTGCTTCCTTTGCTCCCGAATTAATTCTATACCACTGGCTGGCAAAGGTTATAATAGAGGTGGCAGCCACGCCGGCGACCTACGCCGCAGTTTCATACCTGAAGAAAAAAGAATCTATAGATACCTATGATTACAAGACCAATTTTAATCCCTTCACTATTTCTTAAATAGGGGGAGTTTTAGAATAGTGGAAATTCATTTTCTGGGAACTCATAATACCGAAACGAGGAGCAGCCGGCTATCTAGCATTATCATTGACGGTAGGCTGGCACTGGATGCCGGCAGCATTACCTCAAATCTATCTCTGGATGAGCAACTTGGTCTCAAGGCGGTGGTACTGACCCATGGGCACTACGATCATATCAGGGATGTTCCGCTGCTGGCGATGAACTTCTATTTGAACGAGGCTACAGTTGATATTTATTCAATAGACGCCGTTCGGGAAGTATTATCGGGATATCTTATGAACGGCGTTATGTACCCTGATTTCTTCAAACGCCCTGAGGGAAAACAGACGCTTAAATTTAATCAGGTTGAGCCATATAAGGAGACCGATATCGCCGGTTACCGTGTTTTAGCTCTGCCGACCAGCCACTCGGTGCCTTCGGTAGGTTACCAGGTTATAGATTGCGAAGGGCATTCTATTTATTACGCCGGAGATACCGGTCCCGGATTAGGTAGTATATGGGCTGATATCAGACCTGAAGTACTGATTATAGAAGTTACAGCACCGGACCGCTTTGAAGAGTTCGGGCGGGAGTCAAAACATCTCACCCCCAGTCTGCTCGGAGAGGAACTTATTGGTTTTGAGAAAAGTAACGGCTATCTGCCACGGGTTATATGCGTTCATATGAATCCTCCTCTTGAGAAAGAGATAGCCGGTGAAATCGCCCTTTTATCTAAAGAGCTTGGGTGCCAGATATCGCTGGCTTACGAGGGGATGAGGATTAGTCTTTAGGATGCTCTTATGGAAGCTCTCAGGTTTATCGCCGATCATAATGTGGGCAAGCTGGCCAGGTGGCTGAGGATGATGGGTTACGATACCTTCTTCTTTAACGGCGAAGACGATTCAGATATGGTAGCCTTAGCCGTCGCAGAGTCCAGGGTGATACTGACGCGGGATAGGCAGATTGCCAGGAGAAGGTTGGCTACCAGCGGGCGGCTGAAGGTATGCCTCTTTGATACTTCGGAGCCAGGGGAGCAGATTCGCCAGCTGATAAAGGATTGTAAGTTAAGAACTGACTTTAAGCCTTTTTCTCGCTGCATTGAATGTAACCGGGCACTTGAGCCCAGAACCAGAGAGCAGGTTAAGGATAGAGTACCGCCATACGTTTTCAAAACTAGAGAAAGCTATATGGAGTGCCCCGCCTGCTACCGTATCTATTGGAGGGGTAGCCACTGGCAGGCTATGTGCCGCCGACTTGAAGAATGGCTTTAGTATTGACCCGCAGTTTCTATATTGCTAAACTGCTAGCTAATCTAATCCGTTGGCAATAATAATGAAGATAGTAACAGTAAAAGAAATGCAGCAACTTGAGGGAGCCTGTCGCAAGATGGGCGTTACCACCGATATCCTGATGGAGAATGCCGGCAGAGCTGTCGCCGAGGAGACGCAGCGTATTCTTGAAGAGGCTAAAAGAAACAGCGTCCTGGTGGTAGCCGGTCCCGGCAATAACGGTGGCGACGGGCTGGTGGCAGCCCGCTATCTTTACGACTATGGTTACCGGGTAAGCCTGTATCTCTGCGGTAAAAGAAAAGCCGAAGATACCAACCTTGAGATGATACTTAAGCGCGATATGCCCTGTATCGCTGATGATGATGACGGAGGACTGATTAAACTGGGAAAATTGGTCAAGTCAAGTGATGTGGTAATCGACGCGCTTTTCGGCACCGGCAGAAGCAGGACTATTGACGGTATCTATAAGAAAGCACTTGAGGAAATCGCTCGGATTAAGAAAGAGAGGCCTGAACTAAAGATACTGGCTCTTGATTTACCGTCGGGGCTGGACGCCGATAGCGGTACCGCAGACCATGCCTGTCTGAATGCCGATTATACGGTCACCCTGGGGCTACCCAAAGCAGGTCTCTTCCAGCCGGAAGGAGCCGAGAAAGCCGGTAGAATTATAGTTGTTGATATCGGCATCCCCCAAAGCCTGACAGATGAAATAAAGACAGAGTTAATAACCGGGGATTTGGTTAAAGCGCTGCTGCCGGCACGTAGTATGGCGGCACATAAAGGTAGCTTCGGGCGGGTGATGGTGGTGGCAGGTTCAGTAAATTATACGGGCGCCGCTTATCTAGCCTGTAGCGGCGCTATCAGGGTCGGTGCCGGGCTAGTTTGCCTGGCTACGCCTAAGGGGATACAGCCGATTATAGCGTCTCAACTGATAGAGATAATCCACTATCCGTTAGCAGAGACAGAATACGGAATTATAGCGAAAGACTCGGTTGGCAAAGTTCTTGCCGAGATTAGTAATTACGATGTTTTACTGGTAGGCTGTGGGATAGGTCAGCACGAATCGGTAGCTGAGTTTACTAAAAATCTAGTTGCCGGTATAAAATCGGGGAAGATTAAAATAGTCCTGGATGCCGATGCTTTGAATATACTGGCGAAAGAAGAGAACTGGTGGCAACAGTTTAAGCAAGAAGCCATAATAACACCGCACCCCGGCGAGATGTCTCGCCTGGCAGGTATTACGATTACCGAAGTACAGCACGGTAGAATCGGTATCGCCCGCCGGATGGCTGAAAAGTGGAATAAAGTGGTAGTATTAAAGGGGGCTTATACCGTGATAGCGGCTCCCGATGGGCGCTGTTTAGTTAGCGACCATGCCAATCCGGGACTGGCTTCGGCTGGCACCGGTGATGTACTGGCTGGCGCTATTGCTGGTATGCTGGCTCAGGGCTTACCACTTTTTGAAGCCGCCGCCTGCGGGGTTTACCTCCACGCTGTGGCTGGTGATATAGCCAGGGAGGAAATAGGCGATGCCGGTATGATTGCCAGCGACCTGTTACCATTACTGCCCCTGGCTATTAAGGAGTTGAAAGAGAATAGTTAATGGCTGAAGATAAAGGCTTGTTGCTGGCTGTAGATATCGGTAATTCAAGTATCGGTTTTGGTGTATTTGATAGCGAAAAGTTAAAAGCTAGCTGGAATATTGCCACCGATATCCGCCGTATGGCAGATGAATACTCGGTTATTCTGCTTGGACTGTTAAAACAGCAGGGCATATCGGTTGAAGATGTCAGGAAGGTGGCTCTTTTAAGCGTGGTGCCGCCTCTGGTAGCTGTTTTTGAGGAAATGTTTAAGCGTTACTTCGGCATATCACCGCTGGTGGTGGAGGCCGGCATCAAGACGGGAGTCAATATAAAGCTGGATAATCCCAGGGAGGTCGGCGCCGACCGTATCGCCAATGCCGCCGCCGCTCACTATCTATATAGCGGGCCGGTCATCGTGGTTGACATGGGTACGGCTACCACCTTTGATACCATTTCAGCTGAAGGCGACTATCTGGGAGGAGCTATCGCCCCAGGCATAGATACCGCCGCCGAGGCTATGTTTGAGCGGGCAGCTATGTTACCCAGGATAGAGCTATCCTATCCTAAGAAGGTTATAGGCACCAGTACAGTCGGTGCCATGCAGTCCGGCTTTCTCTATGGCTACGTCGACCTTGTCGACGGATTAATCAATCGTATCAGGAAAGAGCTGAACCAGCCGGCTAAAGTAGTGGCTACCGGCGGTTATGCTAATCTGATAGCCGGTGAAAGTAAGTTCATAGACGAAGTGAATATGAGCCTGACTCTGATAGGCTTGAGGCTAATTTACATAATGAATAGGGCTTAAGGACTAAAAACATGCTAAAAGATAAAACAGTGGTTTTAGGTATTACGGGCAGTATCGCCGCCTATAAGGCAGCCGATCTAGCGAGTAATCTGGTTCAGGCAGGCGCCGATGTGCGCTGCATCATGACCGAGCCGGCGACGCGCTTTATTTCCCCGCTGACCCTGCGTACCCTGACAAACCGTCCGGTAATTACCAGCATGTGGGAGCTGGGCGATGAGTTCAGCATAGAGCATGTATCGCTGGCTGAGCTTGCCGATGTGGTGGTTATAGCACCGGCTACGGCTAATGCCATCGCCCACATCAGGGCGGGTATGGCCGGTGATATGCTGACTGCTACGGTACTGGCGGCCAGGGTACCGGTTATACTGGCGCCGGCAATGAATGTGAATATGTACAATAATCAGATAACACAGGAAAATATTACCACTTTAAAAAAGCGTGGATTTATCTTCGTAGGACCTGATTTCGGGAGGCTGGCATCCGGCAAGGAGGGGTTCGGCAGGATGTCAGAAATAATCCAGATTGTCGGAGCTATTGAGCAGGTATTGGGGGGAAAGGGAGATTTATCCGGTAAGAAGCTAGTAGTGACCGCCGGCGGAACCCGCGAGCCGATTGACCCGGTACGCTTCATAGGTAACCGTTCTTCGGGCAAGATGGGTAACGCCCTGGCACAGGCGGCGCGCAGCCGGGGGGCTGAAGTTACGCTGGTAACCGCTGCCGAGCTGCCAGAAGACAGAGCGGGTATCAAGGTGGTGGAAGTAGAAACAGCCAGGCAGATGAAGCTGGCTGTGGATAAGGCGGTTAAAGATTCCGACGTTCTGATAATGGCTGCCGCCGTAGCCGATTATACGCCTGCAAAGACAATGAAAGAAAAAATGAAAAAGAATAATCAGGAGACGTTACTTGAGCTGGTTAAGACGGCTGATATTCTGGCCGATACCGGGGGTAGCTTAATTAAGGTGGGTTTTGCCGCCGAAAGCCAGAACATTATAGAAAACGCAAAAAAGAAGCTACAAGAGAAACAGCTTGACATAATAATAGCCAACGATATTACGGATAAGGGTAGCGGTTTCGGAGAAGAAACCAATAGGGTGACAATTATAGATAAAGATGGCAAAGTGGAAGCCCTGCCTTTAATGAGCAAGCGGGAGGTAGCCGAGAAGATAATGGATAGGATAGCAAGGTTACTTAAAGATTAGAAAGGCGGCTTTATGGCAGAAGAACCGGAGAAAGAGAAAGAGATGCCCAGGGCATACGAGCCGGCCGGTGTGGAGCAGAAGTGGTATCGCTACTGGATGGAGAAGGGCTACTTTAAACCTGAAATAGACTTAAAAAAGAAGCCCTTCGTTATTATTATGCCGCCGCCAAATATCACCGGCGAATTGCACCTGGGGCATGCCCTGACGGCTACCATAGAGGATATATTAACCCGCTGGCACCGCATGATGGGCGAGCCGACCCTGTGGCTGCCCGGCGTCGACCATGCCGGTATCGCTACACAGATGGTGGTGGAAAAAGAGCTGGCTAAAGAAGGCAAAACAAAAACCGAACTGGGGCGGGAGAAGTTCCTGGAGCGTGTCTGGCAGTGGGCTAACAAGTACCGCCACCGTATCCTGGTTCAGCACCAGCGCCTGGGAGCTTCTTGCGACTGGGATAGGGAGCGTTATACCCTGGACGAAGGACCCTGCAAGGCGGTGCGTACCGCTTTCGTCCGCCTGTATGAAAAAGGTTTTATATATAAAGGTGAAAGAATAATCAACTGGTGTCCCCGCTGTGCCACCGCCCTTTCCGACCTGGAGGTGGACCATAAGGAGCTGACTGCCAACCTTTACTATGTACGCTATCCGCTGGCGGATGAAGAAGGTGAGTTTATTACCGTAGCCACCACCCGCCCTGAAACGATTCTGGGAGATACCGCCGTGGCGGTTAATCCGGATGACAGGCGATATAAGAATATGGTGGGTAAAAAGGTTATTTTACCGGCGGTGAAACGGGTGATACCAATCATTACCGACGAAGCCGTCAGCCTGGAGTTCGGCACCGGGGCGGTCAAGATTACCCCATCCCATGACCCGGTTGACTTCGAGGTCGCACAGCGGCATAACCTTGAACTTATTAACATACTTAACGAAGATGCCACTATGAACTCAAACGCCGGCCCCTATGAAGGGCTGAACCGTTTTAAGTGCCGCGAGAAACTACTTGCAGATTTAGATAGAGACGGTTTTCTTGTCAAGATAGAGCCCTACTCGCATTCGGTAGGTCACTGCCACCGCTGCGCTACCGTAATCGAGCCGTTGGCTTCAAAGCAGTGGTTCGTAAAAATGGAGCCTCTGGCCGAACCGGCAATTAAGGCGGTAACAGAAGGCAGAATAAAGATTATACCGGAGCGTTTTACCAAGGTCTATCTTAACTGGATGGAAAACATCCGGGACTGGTGTATATCTCGCCAGCTATGGTGGGGGCACCGTATTCCGGTGTGGTACTGCCGGAACTGCGGTGAGATTATCGTAAGCGTTGCTGACCCCGATAAATGTTCTAGATGTGCCTTGTCGGAAATTGAGCAGGACGAGGATGTGCTGGATACCTGGTTCAGCTCCGGGCTATGGCCACACTCTACGCTGGGCTGGCCGGACGAGACGGAAGATCTGGCTTATTTCTACCCGACGTCGGTGATGGAGACGGCTTACGATATTTTGTTTTTCTGGGTGGCGCGGATGATTATGATGGGTCTTACGGATACCGGCGAAGTACCTTTCCATACCGTCTATCTCCACGGATTAATACGGGACGAGAAGGGCGATAAGATGAGCAAGACCCGCGGCAATGTGCTTGACCCGCTGGAGATTATAGAAAAGTATGGCACTGACGCCCTGCGTTTCGCCATTATAGCCGGCACCTCGCCTGGTAACGATACCAAGCTAGGTACCGATAGATTAGAGGCGGGACGCAATTTCACTAACAAGCTGTGGAACGCCACCCGTTTCGTGTTAAGAACTATAAAAGAAGCCGATGGTAATTTCGGTTCCGGCAACGGAGAAGTGCCGATGGAAGACCGCTGGATTATGAGCCGGATGGAAGCTGCTACGGCTGAGGTCAATAAACTGATGATAGACTACCAGTTCGGCGAAGCCCAGCGCAGGCTGTATGAATTCATATGGGGCGATTTCTGCGATTGGTATATAGAAATAGCTAAAATACGCCTGCAAACAGAAAAAGCGTTTGCTTCCCCTGTTCCAATGCTGGTTAAAATACTGGAGTTATCCTTGCGTCTGTTGCACCCCTATATGCCTTTTGTTACCGAAGAGCTCTGGCAGCACCTGAAGAAAAGCATACCTGATGGGTTATGTACCTCAGATTCTATAATGATAGCCGATTACCCGGTGGCTGGCAGTGCTGGCAAAGATGATAAGGCGGAGCGAGTTGTTTCTTCTATCATTGAGATAATACGGGCTATTCGTAATGCCCGGGCGGAGCATAATGTCACTGCCGGTCGTTTTATTGAGGCTCGGCTTTATGCCGGTGGGCTGGCTAGAGATATTTTACCGTACGCCGGGATTATAAAGAAGCTTGCCAGGGTAGAGCCGCTTGCCGTTTCGGAAGACACGGTAAAGAAAGAAGCAGATGAGGATGAACTGCTGGTGGTAGCTGCCGGTGTTACCATAGTAATCCCGATGGCTGATATGGTTGATAAAGAGGCGGAAAAAGAAAAGAAAGAGCGAGAAATAGAGCAATTAAAGGAGCATGTGAATCGGCTCGAAAGTCGGCTCAAAGATAAGCAGTTCCTGGGTAAAGCACCCGGGGCGGTTGTTGAAAAAGAGAAGCAAAAACTGGCTTCTTTAAGAGATAAGCTTAAGCTTCTAAGGGATAATCGTTGATAGACCGGTTATACTTTAGCGTTTCTTTAAAAATTCCAGGTTATTCTGCGTCCGAGCTATCGGGCTTATAGGGCATTGATTAGGTACTATTACGGTTATCGCGGTTCCTTTGCCCGGTTGTGATTTGATAGTCAAGCTGCCGCCGAGAAGTTGCGCCCGTTCCTGCATACCGGCCAGGCCTAGCTTCCCTATGACCGGCATTTGGCTGATTTTTTCCTTAAGTTCAAAACCCTTGCCATTATCCCTGATGGTAAGCGTCGTTTTATCGGTGGCAAATTCTACCGTTACCAGTGTATAGGTAGCCTGGGCATGGCGGCGAATGTTATTCAATGCTTCCTGGGCGATGCGGAAAAGAAGCAGCTGGACCTCGGAAGGCAGCCCGTTCTCTTTGCCTTTTACTTCAACCTGGGCTTCTATGCCATAGGAAATTACCAGGTTATCGGTCATCCACTCAAGAGCGGCGATTAAACCCAGGTCATCCAGTATCCGCGGCCTTAAGTCCTGGGCGATACGGCGCAGGCTCTCCAGCCCCTCCACTGTCTGGCGGCGCAGGGCTTCCATTTTATCATTAAGCCAGTCGGGCAGCTTATGGCGCGAGTTTGAGGTGATGGCGTCTATCTGCTGGATAAGCAGTAGCAATGAGGGCGAAACATCGTCGTGGAGCTCGCGGGCTATACGTTTCCTCTCGTCTTCCTGGGCTTTGATAATCTCCTGAACATAATGACGCATATTCTCCTGCGAGCGTCTCTCTTCGGTTACATCACGGGCGATATGCTGAAAGCCTTTTACCTTGTCATCGCTGATAAATACACTGGCGGCCATCTTGAGTATAACCGCCGAGCCGTCTTTCCTGACGATGCGTTGTTCGTATGGTTGCTCTATTTCTTCGCCTTTAAGCAAACGCCGGCGTATCTCACGGTTAATTTCCTGAGCCTGTCCGGTAGGCATTAGCTTGTCGATATTAACGCCGGTTAATCCTTCCTCGATATAACCGGTGAGTCTTTCAGCTGCTTTATTGGCATAGAGGATATTACCTTCGAGGTCGTGAATCCAGATAGCGTCGCTGGCGTTATCGAAAAAATAATGATAATCCAACTCCGGTAGTTTAGACTTTTCCTTTGTCATCGTCTTCTATTCCCTGGGGTACATCATCAAGGCTAACGTAGCCTTCCCTGAAACCCTTAACTATGGCTTCTGTACGACAGCTGCATCTCATTTTGTTGAAAATATTGGACAGGTGGGCTTTAACGGTGCGCATACTCAAGCTTAAGTTTTCAGCGATATCGCGGTTACTCATACCCCTGGCAGCCAGCCTTAAAATCTCGGTCTCCCTGGGGCTTAGCCGTCCTCTTGTTTTCTCCTCCGTGGTCTCGGTGGATATATTAACGACGCGCTCCAGTAGCTTGCGGGTGGCCATTGAATCAAGCACCGATTCGCCGGAGCGTACCGCCCTTATGGCGCCGACGATTTCATCGCTGCGGGCGCTTTTTAAAAGGTAGCCGCTGGCGCCGGCTTCTAGCAGCCCTACGATATATCTGATATCGCTGTAGGCGGTCAGGATTAAAATACAGGTACCGGGGCTTATTTTCTTAATCTGTTTGGTGGCTTCGACGCCGCTTAGTTTGGGCATCACGATATCCATCAGAACGATATCGGGGGTAAGTTCGGTGGTCATTTTAACCGCCTGCTCGCCGTCGTCGGCTTCACCGACTACCTCCATATCTTTCTCCTGTTCCAGTAACTGCCGCATTCCTTCTCTTAATACGGCATGATCATCGGCAACTAATATTCTGGTTTTAGCCATGTAGCCTCTCTTAAGGTATTAATACTTTCTTGTTAAATTCTAGTATATATTACGGGCAATATCAAGACGTTATCTAGTACTAATGGATTAGGACTTAGAATACAATAACAATTAAAAGGTTTAAACCGAGTTGTTAATGCTACAAAGGTAGCTGAGCGCCTTTTTAGTATCGCTGGCTACCTTTGATTTATCGCAATTATTAAGGCGATATTTAAAAAGCCAGTAATTGAACTCTCTTATTTCGGTAAGGTTTATAGATTTACTCTGCCGAATATGTTTCTGGCGACAAAAATCCACCAGAAGTTCCTGCTTGCTTGAGCCGTATATCCTGTTAAAGACCTCGTCGGTAACGTCCTCCAGTTTATTAAGCCCGCAATTCATTATTTCCTTGCGGATTTCATCCTGTGTCGTCAGAAAAAGGGCTTCTTCAACGGTTATTCCGTAAAAGAAGTTAAGGTGCTGTTTGTATCTGGCTTGGCCGATAAGTTTTCTAAATTCGTCCTTGGATAGCTCAAGCGGTGGTTTTCCGTAAAACAGCAGAGCTATCTTTTCATCTTCCGGAATCATTCCATTGGCAGTCAGGCAGAGACGTTCGGCAGCCAACAGCCAGTCAAAAGCCTCTCCCTCTATAAGATAGCTATAATCACGCCCACGGTAGTTCTCCTCATCTTCCTGCCACAGGCTAATAGTCTCAAGCAGGGCGATATACCAGTGCCTGCCGGAGGCGATAGCCTCCTCAAAGTGCCGCACCGCTGGATTGGAGGTGGTGGGGGTGGTGTTATCGGTTTTAGTTTGGGGGTTCATAACTTAACTCCCACAGCACTTTTTAAATTTCTTGCCCGAGCCGCAGGGGCAGGGGTCGTTGCGGCCTGGCTTATTCTTTTGCTTCTGTATCGGCTTATCGGCTGCACTAATCGGTGCCTGTGCTGCCTGTGACATCGGCGTTTCGATGGGCTTGTCTGCCAGCGTGGGTGCCTGCTCGGGCGCTTCTTTTTTAACGACGCTAACTTTGTAAACGGTATGGGCGACATCGTGCTTGATGGTGTCCATAAGCTCGGTGAACAGCTCGTGACCCTTTTGTTTATAGACATCAAGCGGCTTACGCTGTGCCATCGCCTGTAGCCCTATACCCTGGCGAACATAGTCCATCATAGTAAGGTGCTCTATCCACAGGTTATCAAGGGTACGCAACATTACAATGCGCTCCATCAACCGCATACCCTGCTGGCCGACATCGGCCTCCTTTTTCTGGTAGATTTCATCAGCCAGTTTGATTAACTTTTCCTCTATTTCATTGGTACTGAGTTTAGCCAGCAACTGCTTGTTTATTTCCTGCGGTAACGGAAAGAGAGTTTTAACATCGTTTATAAGCCCGTCCAGGTTCCAGTCCATAGCGTCATAACCCTGAAGGTTAGCCGTGGCGATGCCCTGTATCTCCTCGCTTACCATGGAAAGGATATTTGACTTGAGGTCGGCGCCACCCAGTATTTTATGCCGTTCTCCGTAGATGATTTCCCTGTGCTTATTGACCACGTCGTCGAATTCCACCAGGTGCTTGCGGATATCGAAGTGATAGCCCTCAACCCGTTTCTGTGCCTGCTCGACGGAGCGGGTAACCAGAATGTTTTCAATAGGCGTGTTTTCGTCCATGCCGGCCCACTCCATTAGACCTTTTATCCTCTCCCCGCCGAAGCGGCGCATGATATCGTCCTCCAGGGAGACGAAGAAGCGGGAACTGCCCGGGTCGCCCTGACGTCCGGCGCGGCCCCTCAGCTGGTTATCTATACGGCGCGATTCGTGGCGTTCAGTGCCCACCACATGTAGCCCGCCTTTTGACAATACCTCCTGGTGCTTCTTTTGCCATTCGGAACTATCACCGTTTTCAGGCTCTTTACCGCCTAAAAGGATATCTACGCCGCGGCCGGCCATATTGGTAGCCACGGTAACAGCGCCCGGCTCACCGGCCAGGGCAATAATGCCGGCTTCCTTCTCGTGCTGCTTGGCGTTGAGTACCTGGTGCTTGATGCCCTTTTTGTTTAAGAGGCTGCTGATTAACTCGGAATTTTCAATGGATACTGTACCCACCAGCACCGGGCGGCCCTGCTTATAGTAAGCATCAATCTCGTTAACGGCTGCCCTGAACTTGGTATCTTTATCTTTATATACCTGGTCCGGGTAGTCTTCTCTAACCATCGGGCGGTGGGTGGGAATGACCACCACATCAAGCTGATATATCTTGTGGAATTCCTCGGCTTCGGTCAGGGCGGTGCCGGTCATACCGGCCAGCTTGGGATACATTCTAAAGTAGTTCTGGATGGTTATGGTGGCGTAGGTTCGGCTTTCCTGCTGTACTTTAACATTTTCCTTGGCTTCTATAGCCTGGTGGAGACCTTCCGAGTAACGGCGCCCCAGCATCATGCGGCCGGTAAACTCATCTACTATGATTACCTCGCCGTCTTTTACCATGTACTGCTGGTTTATTTTATAGAATTCACGGGCGTTTAAGGCGTTTCTAAGATGGCGTATCAGGTGGGCGTTCTGTGGGTCGTACAGGCTCTCGGATTTAAGCACCCCCTCGCGTCTTAATATACCTTCCAGCTTAGACCAGCCTTCATCAGTAAGCTCGGCGCTGTGTTCTTTGAGCTTGATTTCGTAATCAACTCCGCTTTTAAGACGAGGCGCAAGGCGGGCGAAGAGCTGGTAGAGCTCGGTGGCTTCTACATCGGGGGCGCTGATGATAAGCGGCGTCCTGGCTTCGTCGATGAGCAGGTTATCAACTTCGTCCACGATGGCGTAATGCGGTGGTTGCTGGACGCAGCGTGAAAGGTCAATCACCATGTTATCCCTTAAGTAATCAAAGCCGAATTCGTTGGAGGTGCCGTAGGTGATATCGGTCAGATAGGCCTCACGACGGCTGATTTTCTTAAAGTGGCGCCAGGGGTCATTCTGGTCGCCCGAATCATATTCCGGGTCATACATCCTGGCGGGCAACGGTTCATCGGTGGTCTGCTGGGGATAAATGCTGGCAACGCTAATGCCAAGGGCGTGGTAGATAGGACCCATCCAGTAGGGGTCGCGGCGTGCCAGATAATCGTTAACGGTAGCCAGGTGGCAGCCCGTGCCGACAAGGCTATTAAGGTATAGCGGCAGGGTAGCCACCAGCGTCTTGCCCTCGCCGGTCTTCATTTCGGCTATTTTGCCCTGGTGGAGGGTGATACCACCCATAAGCTGAACATCGTAGTGTCGCTGGCCTATGGTTCTCTTGGCGGCTTCCCTGACGGCGGCGAAGGCTTCGGGCAGTATATCGTCAGGCGTTTCACCCTTCTGAAGCCGTTCCTTGAACTCAGCCGTTTTTAAACGCAACTGCTCGTCGCTCAAGCTATTAAATGCCTGCTCAAGCTCGTTTATCCGTTCAACCAGAGGCTCAAGTTTCTTGAGCTCTTTATCGTT
>DAOUMG010000048.1:0-2204 GCA_034411935.1 Dehalococcoidaceae bacterium | reverse complement strand
GCAGCCGGTACGAGACTGGCTTGAGGATTCCGGCTGGAATAAAGAACCTCCGGCGCCTATGCTACCGCCGGAGGTTATTAAAAGTACCGCCAGAAGATACCAAACAGCCTACGAAAGGCTAACTAGCCCTCAAGGAACTGCTTAGTACTGGGCAGTTCTCCTTTTATTCTTTCATCAATCCTGGTGGCTTTATCCAGTGCCCTTCCCAGCGCCTTGAACAAAGCCTCCGCCTTATGGTGATCGTTGCTGCCGTAGGCGATATGGGCGTGTATATTCATTCTGGCTTCGTTTGCCAGCGTCTCCAGGAAATGCCTTATAAGGTCGGTTGGCAAGCCTTTCATATCGTTATCGTCAAAGGATAGCTCCAGCACCGGGTAGCCCCGCCCGCCGATATCAACGATAACCGTCGCCAGTGCGTCATCCATAGGCACGCTGGCGCTGGCGCTGCGCACTATTCCTTTCCTATCACCCAGCGCTTTGGCAAAAGCCTGTCCCAGACAGATAGCCACATCCTCAACCAGATGGTGCTGGTCGTCACCGCTGGCCGAGACCTTTATATCAAAAACGCCATGCTTTGCCAGTTGTGCCAGCAGGTGGTCCAGCATCCTGTTGCCGGTACACATTTCCTCCTTGCCGGTACCATCTACAACAAGCACAAGGCTAACGTTGGTTTCTCCGGTTTCTCTTTTTATCTCTGCTTTTCTGCCGGACATTAGTCGCCTCCTATCTCGCGAAGCGTTTTTTCTAGTATATCACTATCTTGTGGTCTGCCAACACTAATACGTATAAAGTCTTTCAACTCCGTTGTATTAAAATGCCTTACCAGAATGCCCCTTTCCTTAAGTTGCCTGTTAAGCTCTACGGCTCTAACTGCCGATACCAAACACCAGATAAAATTCGCCCAAGACGGGTAAGGCTTTAACCAGGAGAATCCGTTCAGCTTTGCGAACAACCTTTTTCTTTCCCTGGTTATCTTTTCTACATTGGCAGACAAATAATCCAGATCTTTAAGAGATTCTTTGACCGCTACCTGGGCAGCCACATTGACACTATAGGGCATCATAGCGCTAAGTATACGTTCGGCGACATCCTCAGCAAATATCCCGTAACCGAAGCGTAATCCGGCCGTTCCCGCCCACTTGCTGAAGGTACGCAGCACCATCAGGTTCTGGTATTCTTCAATAAGTGGCGCCACTGTCTGCCCGCTATATTCATAATAAGCCTCGTCGACTACCAGTGGCAGTCCTATCCTCATTAACTTGATAATATCTTCCTTTGGCGTCAATGTACCCGTTGGATTATTGGGATTGGCTACGAATATAAGCCTGGTCCTTTTATTTATGGCTTTTTTAACGGCTGCTATATCAATATTAAAATCGCCATCTCGGTGCACTTCCCTAATCCTGCCGCCACACAATCTGGTACTGAAGTTATATATACCAAAGGAGGGTACGCAGCTGATTACTTCATCTCCATATGATACGAAAAGGCGTATTATAAGGTCTATCAGCTGGCTGCTACCGCTTGAAGCCACGATTTTATCGGCAGCTGCTCCGGTATAATCCGCCAGAGACTTTTTTATTTCAGTCTGTCTGGCATCCGGGTAAATATTATACTGCTTAAAATCAGCCAAAGCTCGCTGCACTTTCGGCGAGCAGCCGTAAAGATTCTCGTTGGCGTCCAGTTTTATTATATCTTGTGGATTTATCTTCCCCTTAAGTACATCGGGAGAAGTACTGGCTGAATAGCCTTCAAAATCTGCTAAATCACTACGCATCATTTCTATTATACTTTTTTTATTTTTACTTGCCACAGGTATCAACTCCTATCGCCTGTTACTCTAATCTTCTTTCTATCGCCCGTGCGTGTCCTTCAAGCCCCTCGACGCGGGCTATCACCTGAGCCACTTTACCCAAACCTTTTATCTCTTCCTCTCCTACACTAACCACATCAATCAGTTTTATAAAATCGTTTATGTTAAGTGGTGAACCGAACCTGGCCGTGCCTCCGGTAGGCAGTGTATGGCTGGGTCCGATGATATAGTCACTCATAGCCACCGTCGCCCTGTCGCCTGTAACGATACAGCCCGCATTCACTATTTTATTTATATACGAATCAGTTTTAGTAACCATCAGTAATAAATGTTCCGGAGCATAGGCATTAGCCAGCGCCACGGCTTCATCAAGATTAGCCACAACTATTAT
>DAOUMG010000047.1:0-9942 GCA_034411935.1 Dehalococcoidaceae bacterium | reverse complement strand
AAAGAAAGATGCTTACACCTATCTGGATCTGAAAGTTTCAGCTACCCCGGAAGGTGTAAGCATCAAAGGTTACCTTGATTTGAACGTACTCACCACTGCACGAACATGGGGATATCTGCCTTTTGAAGCGTATGTTATTAAGTAATGGATAGCTGTATCGTAATATACTACTTTCTGTCTGTTAAAATAGAAATGATATTTACGACTGACTTTGTTGCTTCCGCACATAAGGCAGCTATTTTATAATTAGCTGTTCTATGGTGTTGAAGGGTATTGGCGAGTTTTAAGGCAGCTTTCATATATGTACGAATTTCTTCATTTGCACTTCCTACAAGTTCACTTTCTATGAAGGCTTCTAGCTTACGCTTGGCATCGGTGTTACTAGGAGAGACTCCATCTAATGTGCCATGTTTTGAAGAGTTGTATACTGCTTCAGCAAGCGATATAAGTACTTCTCTAGACATATGGCCCACCGATTGATATTGTTCTTCAGTAGTTGCGCTGCGTAACTTGGAGATTACCTCTTGCAATTGGCGGTCTACTTTTATCCAGCCGGTAGGTTCTGTAAATATTTGGGTCGTATTATCTGATTTAAAAGCTTGAAAAATCGGTAGACCGGAAATATCTGAAACTACACGTAATTTCCACCCATCAGTTTTTAATAAAGAGTTGAAATTGGTAACCATAGAATTCACGATGTCCAGATCCGTTCGAACAATGGGGTGTACAGTTTCGCATACAAATTTCAGAAAACAAGTATCATCGCATCTCAATAAATTGAATCGATCATCATAAAGAATCCAGTCATCTGGCCAGTCACCAGGAAAAGAAATCGTATGGGTCATTATGTCTCTGCGAGCATCTTTATATCTTGAGTCAGTAGAAGGAAGCGTTGAAAGATCAAACAGTCTTGAAAGAAACCTATCTTCTGTGAGACAGCCTGTCCAGTAATAGGTAGGGTTGATTAGTATATCGAATATTCTACGACGAGTTACTTCAGTAATTTCATTGGGCATGTCAATCTTCATGTTATTATTTATTTTGTTACACAGATTATCGGAGTATTTGACTATTAAAACGCATGTTGGATATCAGGATTATAACCCTGTTATACTTTGAATGTTCTTACTTTAAGACATTCTATAAGTTTCTCGACACACTGTTTATCTTTTGATGCATAGTTTGGTCCTTTGAGTGTAGCATTAAATACATCCTTTATTACAGTATTGCAATTTTCTAGTATTGAGTCTGTAAAAGTATCTATATTAAGGGCTGCGATGTCATCTGAGGTTGCTTCTGGATTATTTGCTAATAATAAAGACGAATACATGCCTAAATGATATTTATAATTATAAATATCATTAGAATTGAATCCTTTATCCGATAAGAAGGATTCAATTTGCTTCATAATCTGAATGCACTTTAGGTAAAGCGTAAAATTGGGTTCCCCTCCAAAAATTTGGTCATAGTCACTATCATTTTTTAGTAAACTTGAAGGTCTAGCTCTAGCATCATTTGGTCTTCGTAGAAGTATGGCGATTACTGATTGGGCTAAATAGGTTATTGATATTATTTTAGCGATCGGTTTCCCCAGGTTCTTATAATAATTTTTTCTTCTATCATAGTAGTAACCTTTTGGCATAAAGAAATCCTCTATATTTCTTTGAATGCTATCAGTAGCTCTTAGCGAAGATATTTGAATTGCGGTTTGGCTATTTGTTGCACGAATAATTCTATTACTAGCTTGAGTTTCATTATCTACGTCAACTAAACCAATAATTCTTACTAGAATATTCCGAGTATCTACTTTAGTTGGATTATCCGTGAAGCAGCGGAATATTTCATGAGAAGTTTGTAGTCCATTGACTATAAGTGGATTTTCTATGGTCAGTGTTTTTCCACTTAACCAAGCGCGAGAGGCAATTATTGTAACACCATTATTTAACCACCAGAAATCATCATTTGTTGGATTTTGGAGAGTATCTCGTATTCCTTGATTTACTTGGGTGTTACCTTGATAATCACGGATGTTTGATTCAAAAATTCTTCTGAGGATGTTCCTATTTTCATCAATAATAAATTTATAATAATCAGGTAAAGCAACAAGACATATGAAGCTTTCATCACCAGATGAAATTGGATTTTCTGCTAGTTTTAAGAGAAAACTTGTTTTGGGTTGTTGTCTTGTTAATTCTAATAAGTCAGACGCTTTTCTAAAGTCGAATTTGAACTCTGCGGATGAGAACAATTCCATTATGACTGCTCTTAATTCAGCGACTAGACGCTGAAGACTAGGATGGACTTCATCTCCTATAGTGGCGTATATAAAGTTGATTTTGAGACTCGGGAATTTAGTTGCGGATTTACAATAAAACTCCCTAAAGTTATTAGACAGCTCAAGGAGTTTGTCATTATAAACGCTTGACAAATCCGATATTGTCTCAGAAAGATTAAAGAGGACCTTTACCGAGGACATGAATTTCATGATCGTGTCTTCAGTAAATCCGCGTGTCATCTTAGATTGTATTATGAATAATTCAATTTTTAGATCTCGCCCACAGGTATTTGGATCAGTATCATTATCGATAAGGTTTCCGTTAACGAAAGCGTATAATGAATCAATACCACCATCATGGCTATTACCAACTTGTCCATAGCCGATTTCTTCGTCCGAGAGGTCATAATTCTTGAGAATATTCTCCGCCACGAAAGTTTCAAAATATTTGTTTAGAGTATAGTCAGGTGCTCTTCCTTTCCAACTATTTTCTAAAATTGTGTTCAGTATAATTCTGTCATTATCGGACATGATACAATTTACTCCTCCTAATTTATATAAAATAGAGGGGATTATTTTTTGGTTATTATTCTCGTAAAATATGAATTTAGATCACTTCACTTCGTACATTTTTAGTACTTCATCTCCATAGTGATTGATGACCTTGACAGCTATTTTGCCTGTTTTGGGCAGGTCAAATGGGCGGCTGGTGGTGGAGTATAAGTCTGCCCATGCAGATTCATCTATTTCGGCTTTCAAGGCTTTTTTAAGTCTTTCATAGGGTTGGTCATTACCAGTAAAATAGGCATGGCGAACAAAGAAGCTTTCTTGGTTGTAATCTGTATCTATAAACCAGCAAGCAATATCATCTGTAGAGTTGCTGCGTACTTGGCCTGTAGTGGGGTCGTATACGTCTACTCCATTGATTTCCACGATAACTTTACCGCTAGGCTGCTTGGTTATCTTTATATCCGGTTCACCAAAGACTGTGAATAGATTGCCTGTTTTGGTTTTCTTGAGTAACTCATTACTCATAGCAAGGTCTGGATTCATGCGGGTTATAAGAATATTCAGGTTTCCGAACCGTTTGGTTTCTTCGGCTACATCTGCTTCAAAGGCAAAACCGCAAATCAGCAATACATCAAAGCCCACTCCTCTGACTGCTTCCTTGGCGGCTTCTTTAATGAAAGTTGAGCTTACGGTGCCATATTCCGGGCCTATGGCTACCGCTACAGTTCGATTTTTACCCTCTTTATCTACATATTCTCCATGGGCTTGTATCCACTCTCCTGCATATTGGTCAAGGTAAGTAAACTTGATGCGTTCGTCTTTAAAGCGAATTTGAACTCCTGCCTCTTTGAGGTTTTCAAGGATAATAGTGCTGAACTGGTTTGCGCTGTCTTCTTTTTGGGCAGAGGCTTCTGCAGATGGCCTTGCAGACTTGTCCTGCATGCGGTGGGGGGAAAGGCTTTCTACTGTAAATGGCCCGGTTACTCTAAGGCGTTTGTTATCTTCATAAGGCTGGTCGTAAAGAATTTCGGTATCTGCGTGACGGGCTATGGCTTCGTCTATCTCCCTGCGGGTCAGGCCTTCTTTGATATCAGGGTTATTTGCAATAGACTTTAAGGTTATATGTGGTACGCGTTTGTATACAAAACCATGGCGTATATCAGAGGTTTTTTCAACGGCTGGTTGTGGCTGACCGGTGAGCTCCATTTCTTTTCTGGCACCTTCATACGAATCTGCCAGCAGGTAATACGGGAAACGGGCAGACATAAGGCGGGTGCGGGCCAAGGCTAAAGCTACCCGGCTGGTGTCACAGGTAATCCAGCGGCGGCCCCACTGCTCTGCTACGTAAGCGGTAGTGCCACTGCCGCAGGTGGGATCAAGGGCTAAGTCACCCGGGTCTGTGGTCATAAGCATGCAACGCTGAATGATAGTTGGATTAGTTTGTACAACGTACCATTTATCCATAAATGAAGATGACGTGTCACTCCACATATTGGTTAAGGAAATATACGGGAAATCATTAAAATATCTAACATAACCAATTCTTTCTTGAGTGGCCTCTATTCTATTGGCCCATTTTAGGCGGTTCATGCCTTCAGCATTAGTTTTCCAGCTTCCTTTAGATATGGTGTATTTTTTGTTATTCCAACAGACAGGAAATCTTGCTTCATCTGTGCCAGATTGGCTTGCTAAATTATCATTTGTATAGACATTAATTTTTTGGGGAGTTGTTGTTTGATTGATAAGTTTGCAACTGTTCAATTTTTCCCACTCTGGTATTGACATGCGAATGTTGCTTTCGGTTTCAATCTTGTTATATGAAGAACTACCTTCACCGCCTAGGATTTTAACTTTAAAGAGAGAGTGATACTTTGTTTTTTCAGTATCTTTACCATACCAGATAATATAATCTCCGCATTTATCTAAGTAGTGTTGCCCGAGACCACTGGTAGATGCAAAAAAAATCATCTTAACAAAATTTTCACTGCCGAAAATTTCATCCATCAGGCAGCGCACAAGGTGAACGTTTTCATCGCTTATCTGAACAAATATGCTGCCTGTTTCGGTCAGCAGTTCTCTGGCAACAACCAACCTGTCTCTAAGATATGCCAGATAAGAATGGATGCCCAGTTCCCACGTATCTCTGAAGGCTTTAACCTGCTCTGGCTGACGGGTGGCATCTTCGACACTGCCATCTTTAACATCTCTCTTGCGGGTGCTAACCTGCCAGTTAGAACCAAACTTGATGCCATACGGCGGGTCAAGGTATATCATCTGTACCTTGCTCTTCATAGCTTCTTTTTCAGCCAGTGAGTTCATAACCAGCAGGGAATCACCAAGTATCATCCGGTTAGACCAATGCTGTTCATGTTGGTAAAATTCCACCATTTCGTCAAACTTTATTCCGTTAAAGTCAGCGAAGAAGTCTGTCTGGGTTGGTTTGCCTTCGTTAGCCTGGGCGCGCAGATCTTCTATAAGGTATTTGGGGTGAATTTTTTCCTGAATATATATTGGTACAGCTGGCACCTCCAGATTTTTAGAATCCTGCTCGTCCTTGCCTTTCCAGACTAGCTGAGGGTCTAAAGAAGTATCCCTTGGGTAGAGGATAGTCTTGGGAGTAATTTCTTCATTTTCCAAAAAATCTTTAAGCTCTTCGGTAGGTATATTTACACGTTTATCGTTGTGCTTGATAGCGTCAATATCGGTTTGGATCTTGTTATTAGGTTTGGGCATGGTTAATCCTCCACCAGTTTTTGTATATATTCTGCTCTGGATCGGATAAGGCTTTTGACCTCACCCGTATCGGTTATTTCTAAAAATTCCCAGCGGCCAAAACCGCCGTGGTTGTTGACAGCCGGAACCCAAAGATTGCGAGCGGTAGCTACTTTAGCTATTTTTTCAGGTTTACGTTCTCCGGTTACTTCCAGAATAAGGTTTATAATTTCTCCAGATGGGGTTTTTAACCTGACTATATAATCTGGTTCGTACTGGTGAGTTTGGTTATTTATGGTGTAGGGTATGGTGAAACCCAGTCGGGCGTTTTTGACATAACAGACCACTTCATCCATTTCCTCCAGCCTTTGTGCTACTCTTTGCTCCCAATATTGAGTATCTGCCACCACGTGTGAAACGTGGCATTTGGCAGGATTAGTCTGGTAGGTGGGACGGGTGGTATCAAAATCTACAAAGCGAGTGGAACCTATATAGTCATATGGCCGTAGAATAGGCTGCAGACGTTTCGGGCCTGAATCTGCTGCGACTATTGAACCGTAAATTTTATCTGCTGCACTGTGTGCCAGTTCTGAAAGAAGCAACATTTGGGGGAATGCGTTGTCCTTAATTACTAGGCATTCCTGTATCCAGTTACGAGTAATAGCTAGCAACTGCGGGAATAACCAAGGTTTTGGATATTTCTCATCATGAAAATAATTGTCCAAAAGTAATTTAGCCAGTTTGAAAGTTATTTCCTGTGCCCTGTGGGTTTTTAAGCTTGCCATGTCATGGATACTGGATTCACCAATAATCGGTGCGTTTTCAGTAAAGGTTGGAATATCGTTTGTGGATAATATAAGTTTTGAGTCTTGAGTAAATTTAGACTCGAGTCTTTCACTTGGAAAATCATACCTATAGCCAGTTACTCTTGGGAAAGTGATTTCGCAGGCAACGCGTTCTTCTAATGCCCTAACCCTGGTTGTGGGCTGAGGGGGAGTGGGATCTTTGGCTGAACCAGAACATGGTATAAAAGAAAAGGGTACACCATAAACTTCGGCATACTCTGGGGTAAACATGCCTTCCGCATTGGTAACATAACTGGTGCGTCTCAATGCGCGGCCCACTACCTGTTCACATAAGAGCTGGGTGCCAAATGCTCTTACTCCCATTATATGAGTAACGGTATTGGCATCCCAACCTTCAGTTAACATGGAAACAGAAACAACGCATTTAACCTTTTCACCTAATTTGCCCGGTTTGCCCACGGTATTCATTACTTCTCTAAGGATATCTTCGTCTGTTATGTTTTCGGTGCTACGGCCCTGAAAGCGAATAGTATATTCATGTTTAAACTTGTCTATTTCGAGAGCTGCAGCTTTTTTAAATTCAGTTGTTATGGATTCTCCTGTCTCCAGTTGTTCGCTGTCTATAAGTATAGAATTTGCTATTGGTAGAGGATTTCCATATTCGTCAATATTACTAAAAATTGGTAAATTGCCGTGTACCATTACGGTTGAATTATTTGGTAGTTTCTTTTCCCAGCCCGATATCCAGTCGTAAACCTGTTTAGATACATTGGTGTTGTTACAAACTACTATAAATACAGGCGGGGTTTGGCTATTGCTCATGGCAAGGCTGTTCGTTTCCCATTTTTTATAGTACTTTTCATAATTACCATAAAGGCTATAAAGGGCACCCTGTAATTCCTTGGGTAATACTGGCTCTCTGCCGCTTTGGCTTTCATCTTTTGTACCGCGGCCTTTTTTGGGTAAGTGATCTTTGATTAAGACCCAAATATTTCGGTAAGTTGGCAGTTCAGTGGTCATCGCATCATCGCTTACAGGGACTCTGGGAATCTTTACGATGCCACTTTCTATGGCATCTATAAGTGAAAAATCAGATACCACCCAAGTAAAAAGGGTGCCTTCAGGATAACCGGAACCTCTAAGAAAGAAAGGCGTGGCAGAAAGATCGTAAATGGATTTTATTCCAATTTTGTTTTTTATCGCTTTAAGACCATTTATCCAAACGCGTGCTTCTTCATTACGTCTCTCAGCTTCGGTGCGTTCTTCTCCAGTTAACTTTGTGGTCTCATCTTCTGGTTTACGTTGGTAGCAGTGATGGGCTTCATCGTTAATAACGACAATATTCTTTTTATTCCCAAATTCTCGACACACTCTTCGAACCATTTGATCTGCGGTTTCTATGAAGTTGTCTGGCTGTCCCTTAGTGAGGATGTCTTTGTTTAGTTTCGTTGCCTTAAAAAGTTCTCTGAGTTTAAAAGCATGAAAATTAGTGATAATGATTTTTGCCTGTCCAAGCTCTTGGAGTTGCTCTCTGGTTAGTATGTCTCTTTCAATATAATAGTTGTTGGGGTCATTAGGAAGTAATACGCGAAGCCGGTCTTTTATTGTGATACCAGGTGCCACAATTAGGAAAGCATCTGAAAAGCGTGCATCCTGGAGATTGGCTCTTTTATTTAAAACATGCCAGGCAATAAGCATTGCCATAACTACAGTTTTACCACTACCGGTAGCCATTTTTAAAGCTATTCTAAAAAGATTTGGGTTGGCGTCCTCGTTATTCTTGCGTAAATCATTCTCTATCCAAGTATGTCCATATTTATTAGCGACTTCAGTTATATAAATAACGGTTTCTAGAGCTTCAATTTGGCAGAAGAAGAGTTTTTTATCTCGTGTTGGATTATTCCAATATTCAAGCAGACGTCTGCTAGTGGCAGTAATTCCTACATATCCACCTTTGCGCCATATTGAAACTAGGTTTCGTACCCTGTTAATGAAGTCGTTTTCTTTAATGCGTTCTTGAGTCCATTGTGGCTCGAAAGATAATTGCTTACTTTTAGATTTTGGTTGAGCAATTGGAATAAAATAGATACTAGTCCTGCGGGCTTCAACTATTTCTTTAGTGATACCTTCGTCGGAGAAGCGAAAATGTTTGGCTGGTTCTTGGTACGGTGAATTCAAGATAGGGTTTTCTATAATGACTTGTGACATGTAAAACCACCTAACTAATTGTATATTAGAGGGTAATTGAGTCTTATCTTAATCGCTTATGGCAACCTAGTCAATAAATATTATAGTAGGTTATTATATGATGTTGTAATATGAATTAATTATCAATCCTATGACAATGCTTGGTTGTACAAAAGGCTAATTGGATATAAAATTATAAACATGACCTATCAAAGCCGCTACTATATGCCTGAAACTATGCCAATAGTTTATTGTTTTGCATGTCTCCAGGTGGCACTTGCCAGTTCTGAAGAAACCAAGGATATTTATAAACAAATATTGGATTGTTATAGGTTATCCGGAGTATCAAATCTGTTTAGTACTTTCAAAGATGAGATTCCCTCAGAAGAGAAGTGCAAAGAACAAATTCGGGCATCAAATATAGATGGTTTATTTTCAGAATTTATAGATAACATTTTTAACAATAAATCTAAAGAACTTGCATTTTGGTTTGGTGATGATAATTTAGAAACAAATAATCCGGATATTGAGCTATATCAAAGACTGATTACAGAATTAATAAATATGGGATTTAATAATCAATTGGAGCAGGCCAAAAGTGTTTATAAAATAACTAGAGAGAACTCTCCGCTTTTAGTGTTGGCTATTAAATTTTATTCTTCTGCGGATTATAACCACATGCAGTACCTGGAAAATGAACGAATGGTAGGCTTGAAAATTTTAGGTCATACATATGATTTTACTAAATCGATAAGGACTAAACCCGGTAGCAGAAAACATCGTGATCAAACTAAAAGATTCAAAAAAGATGGCTTTACTTTGTGCCATGACGAGAAAATAGTTAAGGTAGCTACTAGGTGGTATTACTCACGGGTAAAATATTCCGGCCCAAAAGAATTCTGTGATAAGATGAAGTGCAAGGAATTTACTTTTGATCCTTCAAATATAAGCAATGAAATCAAGCCTTGTGACGAGGCAATGGGGTATCCTCGAAAAGATTAACATATTAAATTAAATATAGTATGAGGGCAAAGGCCATCCGATAAGGGTGGCCTTTTGTTTTGTACAAAAAATGTACACTCTCATAAACGTAAATGTACAAAAAACCTATACTCCACTGTTGGCTTTTTAATGGCAAAATGCAGGTGTGTTAGTGAATAAGCTAAATACAGAAGTTAAGTTGAGCATGGAAGTGTATACGATTTCTATGACTCAACAAGCAGCAGGCAAGCGGTTGTTCAGCGGTCTTATTGACCGGGCTCGACAGGCTGGAATGCATCCTGTGTCTTGCACTGCAAGATTGCCCGGCCGGAGTGACGGGCAAGATGCAGGGCAGGCGAGCCAGTAAAGACGCAAAAGACCAGTTGTCTCAAAATCCCCCCTCACTAACTAACAGGGGGGTTCTGGATAGTAAAGGCTAGTAAGAGAGAATGGATTAAATGAAAGTAGCAG
>DAOUMG010000046.1:0-5315 GCA_034411935.1 Dehalococcoidaceae bacterium | reverse complement strand
GGGCGTGTTTATCTTTGAAGTATTTATAGATAGTTCCCACTGAAACAGAAGCTTCCCCGGCTATATCGGTCGCCTTGGCCAAGCCATATCCCTTGCGGCAGAAGACATTGAAGGCAGCATTAAGTATTTGCTCTCTCCTGGTTCTGGTGACTTCCTTTATACGTTCCGCTCTTGACGCCATGTCAAAATAATAAGCCCAAGAATGAATATATATTCATTATAATACTAAACAAAAATAAGTCAATATTTATATATACTAGTTTTAATGCGTTATGTTGTGGCGTTTCGCTGCCCTACTTTAATAATTAAAGCTCCCTTTAGTAAGGAAGCCTTATAAATACCTAACTATTATATTGCTTAATTTAAGATTTCACTTTTCCAACTATTTCGCTAAATACCCCTGGTTCTCGTACGGCCATATCTGCCAGTATCTTGCGGTTTATTTCTATACCCGTATCCTTAAGCCCGTTTATTAGCTGGTTATAGCTGATGCCGTTTGCTCTGGCAGCGGCGTTTATACGGGTAATCCACAGGCGCCTCATATCGCCCTTTCTTTCACGTCTGTGAGCATAGGCATAGCTCAAGGAATGAAGCATTGACTCATTGGCTCGCCTGAATAATATATGTTTAGTCGCCCGATGGCCTTTTGTAAGCTTCAGGACTTTATTATGTCTTCTACGTGTGGTTACTCCGCTTTTTATCCTAGACAATTATGCCTCCCGTTTTATCCGGTACCATAAGGTAGTAGTCTACTTACTTTCTTTTGGTCACTCTGGTGTACCGGTATCATCTCGTCAAATAGCCTCTTTGTCCGCTTTGTTTTATTACGGCGTAGGTGGCTTTTCATACCTTTGGCTCTCATTATTTTACCGCTGGCTGTAATATGAAAGCGGCTTTTAGCCCCTTTATGTGTTTTTATTTTCGGCATTTTAAGTAGTCTGTCCTTCCTTAACTGCTACCTTCTGAACTGTTTTCGGCCTCGGTAAAAGAATCATGTGTATCCTGGAACCCATTCTACTTGGCTGCCCTTCAATTGAGGCGATATCTTCGGCTATATCCGATACCTTCTTTAGTAGCCTCAAGCCAAGTTCCGGGTGAGTATTTTCACGCCCGCGGAACATAATTGTTACTTTTACTTTATCTCCCGCATCAATCTGTTTTCTAATTGACCTCACCTTGGCGTTAAAATCATGTTCTCCTATCTTTGGTCGAAGCCTCACTTCTTTTAGCACCGAAATCTTCTGGCTTTTCCTGGCTTCCCGCTCTTTCTTAGTCTGCTCGTATCTATATTTTCCATAATCCATCAGGCGGCATACGGGTGGTTCTGCGGTAGCGGCCACTTCAACAAGATCAAGGCTATGCTTCTTGGCCACCTCCCGCGCCTGATAAAGAGGCATAATGCCCAGCTGCTCTCCCTTTTCACCGACAAGGCGGACTTCCTTGCCTCTGATCATTTCGTTAATACGCAGCTGCTTAATTATGTTTTTATTTACCTCCCGTGGATTATGTTTTAAGCGCTAGAAACTATAGCATAGTCTTCAAAGCTAATCAAATGTCCAGTTCTTTTATCTTTTGTGAAATAGCTTTCCTCAGGCTCTTTTTAAAATCGCTATATCTCTGGTCCTGAATCTGCTTACCATTACGTAGACGTACGGAAACCGTATCCGAAGATACTTCTTTATCGCCCGCTATCAACATAACAGGAACTTTATCAAGTTGTGCCTGGCGTATTTTCTGGTTCATCGTCTCGGAACGGCTATCTACTTCTACTCGCACCCCTTCTTTCTTCAGGTCATCTGCCATCTTTTTAACATATTCTATATGTCTATCGGCAATAGGTATTATGTAAACCTGTATCGGCGCCAGCCATACCGGGAAAGCGCCGCCATAGTGCTCAGTAAGCGATGCCATAAACCTTTCCATACTACCCAGCACCGTACGGTGAACCATAGCCGTCGGTTGTTCTTTTCCATCTTCTCCGATATAGGTAACGTCAAACCTCTGTGGTAAATTAAAATCTACCTGGATAGTCGGTCCCTGCCAGTCTCTACCTAGAGCATCTCTGAATTTTATATCTATCTTAGGTCCGTAGAAAACACCTTCGCCCGGGTCTATCTGGTATTCAACTTTTTGCTTCTTTAGCGCCCTTTTAAGGATATCGGTAGCTTTCTCCCAGACCTCCAGGCTCCCGGTACTTTTCTCAGGCCTGGTAGATAGCATGATGCCATAATCTTCAAAGCCGAAGGTACTGGTCATAAATAGAGCCAGCTCAAGAACGGAGGTAACCTCATCTTCTAGCTGGTCGAAGCGACAGAAGATATGGGCATCGTCCTGAGTAAAACCCCTCACCCGCGATAAACCGTGAAGTACTCCGGAGCGCTCATACCTGTACACGGTTCCCAGTTCGGCATAGCGTATCGGCAGCTCCCGATAACTTCTCATTCTATTCTTATATATTAGAATATGATAAAGACAGTTCATCGGCTTCAAAACGTATGCTTCTTCCTCTATATCCATCGTGTTATACATATTTTCCCTGTAAAAATCCCAGTGGCCGCTGGTTTTCCATAGCTCTAACTTGGCTATATGGGGAGTGTAGATTATATCGTAGCCCCTCTTTATATGCTCCTGCCGCCAGAAGTCCTCGATGATACGGCGTACCGTCGAACCTTTCGGATGCCAGCAGACTAATCCCGGGCCGGCTTCCCTGTGGATGCTGTAGAGGTCAAGCTCTTTGCCTAGTTTTCTATGGTCACGCTTCTGAGCTTCATCAAGCTTCCTCAAATGTTCTTCAAGTCTTTCCTTATTTTCAAAAGCGACTCCGTATATTCTCTGGAGCATCGGCAGCTTTTCATCGCCACGCCAGTAAGCACCTGCTATGCTTATCAGTTTGAAGGCTTTTATTTCACCGGTTGATGTAACATGAGGACCACGGCAGAGGTCAACGAAATCACTCTGGCGATATATACTTACCACATCATCATTAATTTCATCAATAAGTTCCAGTTTATATGGTTGGTTAGCAAATAACTGCCTGGCTTCTTCTTTGCTTACTACTTTATGTATGAAGGACGTGTCTGCCTTTATTATACCCTGCATCTTGGATTCTATTTCAGGCAGGTCTTCAGGGACCAGAGGACGCGGTAAATCAAAATCGTAGTAAAAGCCGTTTTCAATAGACGGACCGATGCCGAACTTAGCCTCGGGAAATAAAGATTTCACCGCCTCGGCCATTACATGAGCTACCGAGTGTCTTATTATCTCCGTTTTCTTTTCTTTTTCGTTCTTGTCTATAACCACCAGAAATACCCGTTAAACAAGAGCCCCTCATCCCTTGCGGGTACGAGAGGCTCATTTCCCTGCTCAAGAAATTTACTTTTTAATTATATCTTTTTCCTCTTAACTACGCAACTTATCGAAGCTAATTAATCATTACAGGGCTGAACTTAGTGCGGCAGCTATAAATGCAGCGCCGAACACGAGTGCTAGGATGATTATTATTATATAGATAGTCCATTCAGACGAGGTTAATTTCCTGACCATCTTCCTGATTAAAGCTTCCTCTGCTTTAGCCAAAGCTTCCTCGGCCGCTTTCTTAGCTGCCAAAGCCATTTCTTCGGCTGCCAAGGACATTCTTTCGGCTCTGGCGGCTACTTCTCGGGCAGCATCTCTTGCTTCCGTAGCCCTGGAACTCGCATATTCACCCGCTGCTCTAGCGGCTTGAGCTGCCTCTTCCGCTCTTTTAGCAGCTTGTTCGGCTATTACCCTCATCGCCGCAGCTAACGATTTATCGCCACTAGCATCGGCTAGTTCTGCCTTTTTAATGGTATCTTTGGCTACTTTGCTAGCGCTTTCGGCGGCATCTTTAGCTTCTTTACCAGCCTCGTCAACTCTCTCAGCCAGTATGCCGGATACCCTGGTAGCAGCATTAATTGCCTCGTCACCAGTAATATCTGCTTTTTCGCCCTTCCTGGCTGTTTCCTCGGCTATTCTAAAGGCAGCAGCAGCTGCTTTTTTAGCTTCTCTTCCGGCTTCGTCAGCTTTGCTAGCCGATTCAGTTGTCAAGCTCTTTAATGCTTCAGCAGTAGCTGCTTCGGCCGTTTTTGCTTTCAGACTGGCTTCATTAGCTATTGCTTTGGCTGCTTCTATTACCCTTTCTACTGCTTCCTTGGCTGCCATGGCAGCTTCTTCTGCTCTTAAAGCCGCTTCCTCAGCTGCTTTTTTAGCAGCCAGGGCTGCTTCTTTCGCAGCCATAGCCACTTCCTCCGCTTTTTGGGTAGCTTCCTCGGCGGCATATTTTGCAGCCAGCATAGCTTCATCAGAAGCCTTTTTAGCTCCCTCGGCAGCTTCTATAGCTTCTCTAGCTCTTTTTTCAGCTAAAGCTGCTGCTTCGTGGGCTGCCTTTGTAGCCGTCTCTGCAGCCATTTTACCAGCTTCCCTGGCTTCTACAGCTCTCTCTTTAGCTTCAGTGGAAGCTTTAGTGGCTGCCTGAGCAGCGCCACCAGCTACCTTGGCTGCCTCTTCAGCTCTTCTAGCTGCTTCGGCAGCAGCCCTAATGTTTGCCTCCATCTCGTCAAGAATCTGAGGCAACGGTTTGGTCAGTATTTTCGGTTGTGTCTGTTTGTTTTGTACGCTTTCGGTATTTTCTTTAGACATATTAACCTTTCTCCTTGTTTATCACTTAAAACCCGGATTTCACCGGGTGTTCCCACACAATCAGACTGAAGCTTTATTAAAACATTTTGTATCCGAAAATACTCATAGCTAGTCTATGACACGCCACGCTCCAAGTCAATACCTTTAGATAACTTTTTTCATAAATCTTTTCCTTTTTATGTTTTTATAAAAAAAGGAACCTTTTTTATAAGGTTCCTCTACTATAACCTGTTATATATAATAACTAATCTTTTCCTGTAATTTCACGCCACCTCTTTTCTCCCAGGCACTTTCTCGCCGAAGCGCACCATTCAGCGCAAGATGGAGTCTTTTCACGATATACCATCTCGCCGCATTTACGACACTTTACCCTGGCTTCGTCTGAAAATATCTCTACCTCAGCGCCACAACCCGGGCACTTATAAAGCTCTACTCTCAAATTTCTGCTATCCTGCCCTGGACACCTAAAAGCCATCCAGCTACCCCCTTTGTGTTCTTATTACCGGTTCTTCATTATTCTAACTTTTTCCGTACGTATCTTCAAATAAAACGGGTTTATTTAGCTTTATAAGCACAATATAACTTGACAACACTTAGATGTAATGATACTTTAAGAAACTAATACCTAGTCTGTCTATGCTTATACCGACAGGTACGGT
>DAOUMG010000045.1:0-22920 GCA_034411935.1 Dehalococcoidaceae bacterium | reverse complement strand
TTCTTGAGCTCTTTATCGTTGGAATCGGTTAACTTACCCAGCCACTTAAACATTTTCTTTCTTCTCTATCAATCCCCTGGCTTTCTCAGCCTGACTCTCCGAGACCATAATCTTAACCTCTCCCATACCATCCGTGGTGAAGACATGAACCGAGGGGGCGGCATGTGATTTCAAAAGGCAGGGTATCTGGTAGCTTTCAAGGAGGCTCTTGATAACCAGGGCTTCCATTTCGCTGTTCGCCCGGTATATTTCAACCAGCTTTAGATTTCTATTCAAACATAGCTCCTACCGACATCCCGGTATGAATGCGGTGAATGGCTTCACCCAGTAGAGGTGCCATCGGCAGGATAGTGATCTTATCAATTTTGTTTCCATTATTGACTGGAATGGTATCGGTAACCACTACTTCCTTTACCGGAGATGCATTAATTCGTTCTATGGCAGGGCCGGAAAACACAGGATGGGTACAGCAGGCATATACTTCCCTGGCACCGCGTTCCACCAGTGTGCTGACGGTATTTATTAAAGAACCGCCAGTATCTATTTCATCATCAATGGTGATGGCCGTTTTTCCCTTAACCTCACCGATTACATTAAGCGTTTCCGTTTTATCTATATTGCCCAAACGCCTTTTTTCCATAATCGCCAGGGGGGCGTTAAGCCTGGCGGCCATATCCCGCGCCCGTTTGGTAATGCCGATATCTGTAGCTACCACCACCGGGTCCTTTATATTCTTGGTTTTAAAGTGGTTGCTCAGGATATCTAGTGCCGTAAGCTCGTCGACGGGAATATTGAAGAAGCCTTGTATCTGGGCGGCGTGGAAATCGACCGAAAGCAGTCTATCAGCACCGGCTACGGTTATCAGGTCGGCAATCAGGCGGGCCGTTATCGGTACCCTGGGCTGGTCTTTTTTATCGGTGCGTCCGTAGCTGTAGTAAGGCACGACGGCCGTAATTCTTCCGGCGGAAGCTCTTTTGAGAGCATCAATCATTATTAAAAGTTCTACTATATTCTGGTTGACCGGTCTTGAGAACGGCTGGATAACAAATGTATCGCGCGAACGGACATTCTCCAGTATTCGGACGAATATATTATCGTTGCTGAATTGAAATACCTCGGCCACGCCCAGCGGTATATCCAGGTATTTAGTAACCGCCCTGGCCAGTTGCGGATGGGCGTTGCCGGTGAATATTTTAAGTTCGTCCATTTACCTCTCCTTTATCTTGGCTTTTATACTAGCAGTTGAAATTCCCCGGTACCGGGAAGCGTGAGCATATACCATCTACTTCTTTTTTAACCTCTTGCTCCATAGTTTTACTATCCATATTACTTATGACCTTAAAAATAAGCCCGGCGATTTGTTTCATTTCCTGGCTGCCGAAACCGCGGGAAGTTACCGCCGGTGTACCCAGCCTGATACCATTGGTTATGGTAGCCTTCTGGTTTTCGGCAAACGGTACCGTATTACGGTTAACAACGATGCCGGTTCTTCCCAACGCTTCTTCGGCGTCTTTGCCGCTTACCCCGGTGCTGGTCAGGTCAACCAGTACCAGATGGTTGTCTGTGCCACCGGAAATAAGGCGAAATCCTAATCTTTTTAGCTCGTCGGCCAGTACCCGGGCATTATCAAGTATCGCCTCCTGATACTTGATAAATTCTGGTTTAAGGGCCTCCTGGAAAGCGACTGCCTTGGCGGCGATAACATGCATAAGCGGCCCGCCCTGCATTCTGGGGAAGACGGCTGAATCTATTCTGGAAGCCATATCTTTTCGGCAAAGTATGAAGCCGCCCCTGGGACCGCGCAGGGTCTTGTGAGTAGTCGAGGTGGTAAAATCGGCATATGGCACTGGGCTTGGATGAAGCCCGGCGGCGATAGGGCCGGCGATATGGGCGATATCGGCTAAAACCAGAGCACCGACCTTATCGGCGATTAGGCGGAAGCGCTCAAAGTCTATAATTCTGGGGTAGGCGCTGGCGCCGGTAATAATAAGTTTAGGTTTGTGTTTTAAGGTCAGCTCTTCAACTTCTTTGTAATCTATTCTCTCCGTCTGGCGGTTTAAACCATAGGTTATAGCGTTATAGTACCTGCCTGAGAAGCTGGCCTTAGCTCCGTGGGTCAAGTGGCCGCCGTGGGAGAGGTTCATGCCTAAGATGGTATCTCCAGGCTCCAGGGTAGCGAAGAAAACCGCCATATTAGCCTGGGCGCCGCTATGAGGCTGGACATTGGCATACTCTGCTTTAAACAGCTCTTTAACCCTTTCTATAGCCAGCTTTTCTACGGTGTCCATGTTTTCACAACCGCCGTAGTAGCGCTTACCGGGATAGCCTTCGGCGTATTTGTTGGTAAGCGACGAGCCCTGAGCTTCCATGACGGCCTGGCTGGTATAGTTCTCGGAAGCGATTAAATTAATAGTTTCTTTTTGCCTTTTATTCTCAAGCTCTATGGTGTTAAAAACTTCGGGGTCTACCTGGTTAAGCGAACTCATCGGTCTCCTTTCAGAAAGTAAAAATACCCTAAAATAGTCTACAACCGAGTCCTAGAAGTGTCAATTAAATTGAGGCTTATCGGCGATGATTCTGTGATTTCACCGGGAAATGGTCGTTACGGGACAAGCTGCTACATTATACCAAATTGACTTGATATATTGACAGTGTTATTATGGGCAAAAGATGGCGCTTTTAGTTCGGCGCCGGATATTTAAGTGATGTCAGCATTAAGCCAGCTCTACCAAGAGATTGCCCTTTGCAGGCGATGCGATTTATATAAAACACGCACTAAGGCTGTACCCGGTGAGGGTCCAGAGGATGCCGATATCGTCTTCATCGGCGAAGCGCCGGGCTGGCACGAAGACCAGCAGGGTCGTCCTTTCGTCGGTCCGGCAGGACAATATCTCAACAAGTTATTGGACTCTATCGGGCTTAAGCGGGAACAGGTATATATAACCAATATCGTCAAGAGCCGCCCCGCCAATAACCGCGACCCTTTACCGGCCGAAATAACAGCCTGCCGTCCCTGGCTGGATAAGCAGATAGAGCTAATCAAGCCAAAGATGATAATAACACTGGGACGCTATTCAATGGCCCTTTTCTTCCCGGGTAAGGGTATCAGCAAAATACATGGCAAGCCACAGAAGAAAGACGGCGTTATATACTACCCGATGTACCATCCGGCGGCGGCGCTGCACCAGTGGAGCTTGAGAGAAACAATAGAAACCGATATGAAGCAGATTCCCAGGCTATTATCTGAAATAGAAGGTTTGCCTGAGGTTCAAGAAGAACCACCCACGCAGCAACTTAGCATGTTTTGAGCAAAGTTATGATTAAACCAAAATTAAGAATAATTCCCCTCGGTGGTCTGGGCGAAATCGGCAAGAATATGATGGCCATCGAATATGGCGATGATATCATCGTCATCGATGCCGGGCTGATGTTCCCGGAAGAGGAAATGCTGGGTATTGACCTGGTAATCCCCGATATCAGCTACCTGGTAGAAAAAAGGGATAAAATCAGGGGTATCATAATAACCCACGCCCACGAAGACCATATCGGTGCCTTGCCATATATTTTGCCCCAGTTAGGGGTGCCCATATATTGTACCAGACTGGCAAAGGGCTTGATTTCAGTTAAGCTTAAGGAGGGGAAGGCGCTGGCCGATGCCAAAATTAACGTGGTAGAGACCAACGGCCGCTTCAACCTGGGCAGGTTTAGAATAGAGCTTTTCCCTACCTGCCATAGCATACCCGATGCTATGGGCATTATCATACATACGCCGGTAGGCGTTATCGTACACAGCGGTGATTTCAAGCTTGATTATACGCCGGTAGATGGCGTTCAGGCAGATCTGGGATTGTTGTCCAGGGTCGGCTCGCAGGGAGTATTGCTGTTTCTCTCAGATTCAACCCACGTGGAGCTGCCAGGCTATACGCCTTCGGAGAAATTGGTAGGCGAGACCATAGACCGTATAATGGCAGGTGCTAAAGGCAGGGTGATGGTTACCACCTTCGCCTCGCTGATATCCCGCGTCCAGCAGGTTATAGATGCCGCCGCTAAATACGGAAGGCGTGTCTTTATGGTCGGGCGCGGTATGAACGATAATGTCAAGATGGCTCTGGAGCTCGGTTATCTCAGGGCGCCAGACGGTATCATCGGCAAAATGGATGAGCTACAAGGAATGCCTCATAATAAAGTTGCTTTCGTTACCACCGGTAGCCAGGGAGAACCGACCTCGGCGCTGGTGCGTATAGCTAATCGGGACCACAAGCAGCTAAGCATAGTTAAAGGAGATACTGTAATACTGTGCTCGTCGCCTATACCGGGCAACGAATCGCTGGTAAGCCGCACCATAGACAGCCTTTTCAAGCAGGGAGCCGAGGTCTATTACGATAAGATTGAGCATGTCCATGTTCACGGGCACGGCAGCCAGGAAGAGCTGAAACTGCTGCTGAATCTGGTAAAGCCTAAATATTTTATACCTATTCATGGAGAGTACAGGCATCTGAGCCTTCATGCCAAACTGGCTCACTCGGTGGGCATACAGAAGGAAAATATCTTCATTCTTGAGGACGGAGATATACTGGAGCTGACGCCCGAGTCAGGAAAGGTAAAGGGTAAAGTACCTTCGGGTAATGTCTATGTGGATGGTTTGAGCGTCGGCGATATCGGCGGTGTGGTACTGCGTAACCGGCGCATGCTTTCCAAGGATGGTATAGTAGTTGCCATAATAGCTATTAGTAAGCAGACCGGTAAACTGGTGGGGCGGCCCGATGTCGTCTCGCGCGGGTTCGTGGATAACAATGAATCTAAAGATATGCTAGAAGCTAGCCGCGACCTGATAGTCAGAGTGCTGGACCATGATGGGCGGCGGGTGGCAGAGTGGGGCGTTATCAATACCAAGGTTAAGGATGCCTTGAATAAGTACTACTACGAACAGACCAAGCGAAGACCTATGATTCTGCCGGTTATGGTAAAAGTATAATAACCCGAGTATTCTAAGGTAGATATGGCTAGAAAGAAAATTAATAAAAAGAAACAAAAGACGGTAGCCGCTAAATCAAGAAGCCGTAGTTATGATAGGAAATCATCTTCAAGCGGGGCTTTACGCCGGCTTTTAAGGTTTACCCTTGTAATCACTATCGTGGGGCTTCTTTTCTGGCAGTGGGATAACATTCTCGCCTGGCTGGACAATGTTACCCAGGGTACGGTTGGGCTTTTAGGTTGGGGGCTGGTGGTGATACTTCTGGCTGTTATTGTTATCGCCAGTATAATCTGGCGGCAGCAGTTGGCAGCAATAGCCCGTCGCTATAAACTTTACTACTGGAACAAGTGGCTGGGGGCGGTTGCCTTTATCTTCACCGCCTGGGGCGTGCTGGCACTACTGGATTTAGGAGGTAGCTTCGGCCAGCTAATCATCGGCGAGGAAATGAACGAGATAGGCTTGCTGCGTGTGCTGGGTTTATTTTTCCTCGGAATTATTCTGGTAATCCCGGGCTTATGCTGGCGGGCGGCCAAGGCATTCTTTGGATTTCTAGCCAGCCCGTTTCGCCCAAAGAGAAAGATGCCGGCCAGCCTGGACGAAGAATATGGCAGAAAGACAGGAAGAGCTGTCTACTCGGGGCATCATCAGGAGGAGCGAGCGGCAAGAGCCGGTAGAATGACGACGCCGGAAGTGTTGATACCTCCCGAAATGTCCAGGGAGGAAACAAAGCTAGAGTCGGCAAAAGAAGCTGCTAAATTACCACGGGAAGCTACGGTTACGCCGGTAAAAAGCCCTCAGGAAGAACTTAAACAGGTAGCCCAGGAAGTGTGGCGTAAATATGGAGAATCGCCGTCTCTGGTAGAGGTTAACGGCTGGCGTCTGCCGCCGATAGATATTCTGGATACGACGCATGAGATAGAGTATGACGAAGTAGATAACGTCCAGCGAGCCCACCTGATAGAAGAGGCGCTGGCGAGCTATGGTGTCGAGACGAAGGTGGTTCAGATAAACGCCGGACCGACGGTAACCCAGTTCGGTATAGAACCAGGCTGGGATCGGAAGTATAAAGAGGTCAGGGAACGGGACAGGGATGGAAATATAATAAAAAGCCAGAAGGAGATATCTAAGACCAGGATAAAGGTGGAAAAGATAACCTCGCTGGCTAACGATCTGGCTCTGGCGCTGGCGGCGTCCAGCATCAGGATAGAGGCGCCGGTACCGGGCAAATCTATAGTGGGCGTGGAAGTGCCCAATACCAGCTTCGGTATCGTCAGCCTGCGGGGAGTTATCGAAACCAATGTCTTCCAGAAGATACTGGCACGTTCTACACTGGCGCTGGCTCTGGGCAAGGGAGCCGGCGGTGAAGCGATATCGGGCGATCTGGGCAAGATGCCCCACCTTTTAATCGCCGGTGCCACCGGTAGCGGCAAGACGGTCTGTCTTAACGCTATCATCTGCTGCCTCCTTTTAAATAACGCCCCCAGCGAATGTCGCTTTATCATGATTGATCCCAAGCGTGTCGAGCTAACCCTGTTCAACAGCCTGCCGCACCTGGCGACGCCGGTGATAGTGGACGCCCAGAAGTCGCTGGGAGCCCTGCGCTGGCTTAATCAGGAAATGGATAAACGTTATACAAAGCTGGCGGCAGACGGCGCCCGCAATTTGGAAGCCTATAACAAGAAAAAAGAGGGCGAGGAGAAGATGCCCTATATGGTGCTCATTATAGATGAACTGGCAGACCTGATGATGGCCGGTTTCGACGAGGTGGAGCATATTCTGTGTCGTCTGGCGCAGCTATCCAGAGCGGTGGGCATACATCTGGTGGTAGCCACGCAGCGTCCATCGGTGGATGTTATTACAGGATTGATAAAGGCTAACTTCCCCACCCGTATAAGTTTCGCTGTAACCTCTCAGGTAGATTCAAGAACCATTCTTGACTTCGGTGGTGCCGAGAAACTCCTGGGGCGGGGCGATATGCTCTATATGCCCACCGAGGCGGCTAAACCCAAGCGCCTGCAGGGATGCTTCGTCTCCGACGCCGAGGCTGAACGGCTGGTCTACTTCTGGAACAGCCAGGGCCGTAAAGAAGAGATGATGCTGAAGGTGGACGACCTCGCTAAATCCCAGATAGCCGCCAGGGAGGAGAATTATCCGGAAGACCCGCTAATGGAGTCGGCACGGCAACTGGCCGAGGAGCATAAGAACATCTCTACCTCTTACCTGCAGAGACGGCTGCATATCGGTTATCCGCGGGCGGCGCGTATTATGGAGAAGCTACAGGAAGAGCTTGAAGAATTAGATGCCGGAGAAGGGCCTCTGGAGTAGTTTAATCCCTTTATTTGTCTTCATCCTTTAACTTATTAAGCATAGCATCTTTATATACCTGAGCCAGTCCCTTACCGTGCTTGAGCATGCGTTCTTTCTTTTTCTTAAGTTTCTCTTCACGGCGCTGCTGGCGGGTTATTATTTCTTCCTCTTTCCTATCCACTTCTCTATCTCAAGATCAATATCATCCAGAGCGCGCCGGAGTTCTATTATCTGGTCGCGTAGTAGCACTGCCTTCTCAAACTCCAGGTTCTTTGCCGCCTTCTTCATCTTGGAATCAAGTTCTTTGATGAGGCGGGCGTAGTCTTCTTTAGAAACGGGCTTGGTTTCGTAAGCGGTGCGCTGCTCGGTAACCGCCATCACCCGCTCGGTGATATCCTTGATGGCCTTCTTGATGCCTACGGGTGTAATGTTGTGCTCCTTGTTATAAGCTTCCTGGATATTGCGGCGGCGCAGGATTTCGTCCATCGCTTCTTTCATAGAGCCGGTAACGGTATCGGCGTACATTATAACGTGGCCTTCTATATGGCGGGCGGCGCGCCCCATCGTCTGGATGAGGGACCTTCTGGAGCGCAGGAATCCCTCCTTATCGGCATCCAGTATGGCTACCAGGCTTACCTCGGGCAAATCCAGCCCTTCCCTCAACAGGTTTATGCCGACCACTACATCATAGACACCCAGGCGAAAGTCGCGCAGGATTTCCACCCGCTCCAGGGTATTTACTTCTGAGTGAAGGTAGTGAGTTTTTACCCCCATTTCTTTTAGATAATCGGCCAGCTGCTCGGCCAGGCGCTTGGTCAGGGTGGTTACCAGGCAGCGCTCGCCTCTGCCCACTCTTAATCTTATCTGCTCCAGGAGATCATCTATCTGGTTTTTAGTGGATTTCACCTCTATAGTAGGTTCAAGTAATCCGGTGGGGCGTACCAGCTGTTCTACCACCTGGCTGCTGTGCTCGTACTCGTAATCCGCCGGCGTGGCCGAGGTGTAGATTACCTGGTTTATACGCTGGCTGAATTCCTTAAAGTCAAGAGGGCGGTTATCCAGCGCCGAGGGCAGGCGGAAACCGTAATCCACCAGCGTCTGCTTACGGGATCTGTCCCCGTTGTACATACCGCGTATCTGGGGTATCGTCATGTGGGATTCGTCTATTATCATCAGGAAATCGCTGGGGAAGTAGTCTAGTAATGTCCAGGGCGGGCTGCCCTGTAGTCGTGATGACAGGTGGCGGGAGTAGTTCTCTATGCCGTTGACATAACCGGTATTTTCCATCATCTCAAGGTCATAGTTGGTACGTCCTTCCAGGCGTGAGGCTTCCAGCAGCTTGCCCTGTGATTTAAGCTCGGCAAGTCTCTCTTTGAGCTCTTGCTTGATGTTTTCTATGGCAACCTTTATTTTATCCGCCGAAGTTACGAAGTGCTTGCCGGGATAGATAGCTACTTCATCCAGTTCTTCTAAAAGCTCGCCGGTAAGCGGGTCTATGCTGGTTATGCGTTCCACTTCGTCGCCGAAAAACTGGACTTTAAGCGCCAGTTCTTCGTAGGCGGGCTGGATTTCAAGGGTATCGCCGCGGATACGGAACCTGCCGCGGGCAAAGGTCAGGTCGTTACGCTCGTACTGCATGTCCACCAGCTGTTTTAAAAGATGCTTGCGGGGGTAGCTTTCACCTTTTTTAAGATTTAAAACAAAACTGGTGTATTCCTCGGGCTCGCCCAGGCCATATATACAGGAAACCGAGGCAACGATGACCGCGTCGCGGCGCTCGAAAAGGGAACGGGTGGCGGCATGGCGCAGCTTGTCTATCTCCTCGTTGATATCGGCGTCCTTTTCTATGTATAAATCAGTCTGCGGAATATAGGCTTCGGGCTGGTAGTAGTCGTAGTAGCTGACGAAGTATTCCACGGCGCTATCGGGGAAGAACTCCTTGAACTCAGCGTAAAGCTGTGCCGCCAGCGTCTTATTGTGGCTGATGACCAGGGTAGGCCTGTTTACCCTGGCGATGACGTTAGCCATGGTAAAGGTCTTGCCGCTGCCGGTAACGCCTAATAGTGTCTGGTGTTTATTACCCTTGCTCAAGCCTTCAACCAGCTTATCGACAGCTTGCGGCTGGTCTCCGGTGGTGCCGAAGGCGGATACCAGTTTGAAGGAAGAGTTGTCTTTCTTAGCCATATTGAGAAATAGTATATCTTTTTAATTTAAGCGTTACAATAAAGAGCCTTTATGCTTTAATAGTGTAGATATGGGAAAAGAGCCATTATTAAAAATATTAGAAGGTGCCGGTATCGCTTCGCGCCGTAAACTGGCAGATGCCATCAAACAGGGCAGGGTTGTCGTTAACGGAGCAGTGGCAGAAAGTTTCAAGCATCCTATAGACAGGGAGGTAGATACTATAGCCATAGACGGAAAGGAAATTAAGCTAGGCAGTGAGAAGAAGGTGTACATCTTGCTTAACAAACCTGTCGGGGTGCTCTCAACAGTGAGCGATGAAAGAGGCAGGGGAACCTTACTGGATATACTGCCTCAAGAATACAGAAAGTATAGACTCTATCCGGCAGGGCGGCTGGATAAGGAAAGCACCGGCTTGATTTTACTAACGAATGATGGTGAGCTGACGTATCATATAACCCACCCCGGTAAAGAACATGAGAAAGAGTATTACCTTTACATAAAAAACAAACTCAGCAATAGCGAAATAAGGCGGTTAGAGAGGGGCATAAATCTGGAAGACGGTATGACCTCGCAGGCAAAAGTAAGCGAAATTAAAGATAAGATGTCTTATAACTATAGCATCACTATTCACGAGGGCAGGAAACGGCAGGTGAGGCGTATGCTGGCGGCGCTCGGTTATCAAGTACTTAAGTTAAAAAGGGTGAGGATAGGTGGGCTATTGTTAGGCGGTTTGAAGGAGGGTGGAACTAAAATACTAACGGAAAAGGAAGCCCGAAAAGCGGTTATTGTTTGATCCCGTCGGCAGGACATCCGGGAACCAGCAGCAGGGGAAAGATAAGTGCCAGTAAGACAAGTAAAGATTTGTTTTTTGGCATAGGGATAGTATAGCTATAGGTGGTTGGGGTGTTTTATACTACTTCCCCCCGAAGTACCCCAGTGCCTGTTTTACTTTTTCCTCAAGCGGGAGGTCGGCGGTTTCGGGGGGCAGGCTGGCTACGGAGCGGGCGGCTTCCGCCGCCGAATAGCCCAGCGAGGTGAGAGCGGCTATCACTTCTGCGCTGCCCTCTGAAGGCAGGGCTTCTGCGGATATTACTAGCCCGGAAGCAATCTTATCCTTAAGCTCTAAAATCAAACGGTGCGCTGTCTTCTTGCCGATGCCTGGGATTGAAGTTAAAAGCTCGCATGAGCCGGCGGCCAGCGCAATACTAAGTTGCTCAACACTCATCGCAGAAAGCATCGCCAGCGCCAGCTTGGGGCCCAGCCCGGAGACATTTATCAGTATCTGGAAAAGAGAAAGCTCCTCAATAGTAGCGAAACCATAGAGAGTAAGAATATCTTCACGTACGTGGAGGTGAGTATGAAGCTTTGTCACGGAACCAACCGAGCCGATGGCACTTATAGTGGAGGTGGGCATAAATACCCTAAAGCCGACACCGCCTATATTGATAACGGCGTAGTTCCCGCTTAGGTTTTCTATTTTACCGCTCAAACTGGCAATCATAGCTATATAATAATATCACCCTTCGGCAAGAGCGTCCCTTGTTTTCATTTCTATCGCGTGGCAGATAGCCAGCGCCAGGGCATCGGAAGCGTCAGTTGGCTGGGGGGCTTCTTCGAGATTAAGCTGGAGACGAACCATTTCCTGAACCTGTTCCTTCTGGCTATCGCCGTGCCCTGCGACCCTCATTTTCACCTGTCTTGGCGTGTATTCGTATGCCGGCAGTTTGTTCTTAGACGCAGCCAGTATGGCTACCGCCTGGGCTTTGCCGATTGCCAGGGCGGAGCGGGCGTTCTTAGAAAAGAATGGCTGCTCTATGGCGACGGCTTCGGGTTGATACTCTTTTATTATACTGCAGAGGCCGTCGTATAAAAAACATAAACGCTCTCCCATAGGAGAGCGTTTATCGCATTCCAGTACGCTTGAGGTAATCAAGGTCATCTGGTCGTCCTGCGCCTCGATAATCCCGTAACCTAAAACGACGGTGCCCGGGTCTATGCCTAGTATTTTCATATTTTAAGGTTTTTAAACTTCGTACTTTTCCAGAACTTCCTCGGAAAAATCAACATTGCTGCAGACGCTCTTGGTATCTTCCAGCTCCTCCAGTTTATCAAGTAGTCTTAGCACTTGCGTTGCCGTGCGATCGTCCAGGTCTATCGTATTCTTGGGTATCTTGGCGAGTTCGGTGGAATATATTTTGAGCCCTGCCTGCTCCAGGTTATTCTTTAACACCTCAAGCTTTTTGGGTTGAGTGTATATCTCTATATATCCTCTTTCGGTTTTAACATCATCGGCACCGGCATCTATCGCCTTAAGGGATAGCTCGTCAGCATCCTGTCCGTTCGTTTCCACTATTATCAGGCCTTTTAGTTCGAATTGCCAGGCGACGCTACCGCTCTCGCCGAGGTTGCCGCCCGCTTTGGTGAATGCGTTGCGAACTTCCTGGATAGCGCGATTTCTGTTATCGGAAAGCATATCTACTAGAATAGCAGTGCCACCGGGACCGTAGCCTTCCAGCACGAATTCCACCAGGGTAGAACCTTCAAGAGTGCCCTCGCCGCGTTTGATAGCTCTTTCTATATTTTCTGATGGCATATTGCTACCTTTGGCTTTATGAACTGCCAGGCGCAAGCGGTAGTTGGCCTCCGGGTTGCCACCGCTCTCGCGTACCGCTACGATTATCTCCTTGGTAAGTTTGGTGAATAACCTGCTGCGGCGGGCATCGGTTACGCCTTTCTGGTGCTTGATGGAACTCCATTTTGAATGTCCCGACATATAGGTTCTCCTTTGAGGATTAGAAAATGCCACAATAATTGTAGCACGAAAAGGGTTTGTTAGGAAGGAAAATCAGTCTTCCGACTGGCTGATAGCGCAGGCAACGGCATAGCTTCTGGAGTGGCTCAGGCTGATGGCGATTTCTTTGATTCCAAATTCTTGCGCCTGTTTCATTGCCTTGCCATGAAGGGATACGGTTGGTCTGCCGAACTCATCCGAGAGGATTTCAATTTGGGATAAGCCAATGCCTTTATCCGTAATACCCAGTGCCTTGATAACGGCTTCCTTGCCGGCGAAACGGGCAGCCAGCGAAGGAATCTTGTTCCTGTAGAGCTTCACTTCTTCGGGAGTATAAACTCGCTTTAGAAAGCCATCTCCACGTTCGGCAACGGCTTTCCTGATCCGGCTTATCTCGACGATATCAATACCTATGTGCTGCATTTTTCCCCGCAGCCTATTATGCCTTCTCCACCCTTACGGCGCAAACCTTAAGCTCTGGTATCTTGGCAACCGGGTCCAGCGCCGGGTTGGTCAGGCAGTTGGTGGGGCTTTCGGCGAAATGGAAGGTCATAAAGATGACGCCTTCGGGAGATTTATCTGTAACGCTTGCTTTAGCCGTAACCTCGCCGCGCCGTGAAGACACTTTTACCTTTTCGCCGTCTGAAATGTCCAGCCTTTTTGCGTCGGCAGGGTTTATCTCGACAAGTTCTTCACACATGAAGCGGTTCAAACCGTCCACCTTGCGGCTCATCGTACCCGTGTGGAAGTGGAACAGGCTGCGCCCGGTAGTGAGTATAAGGGGGTACTGGTCATCGGGGAGCTCGGCCGGCGGTTTGTACTTAAGGGGAATGAACTGCCCTCTGCCGCAGGTGAATTGGGTAGTATGCAGGATAGGCGTGCCGGGGTGTTTTTCATCCGAGCAGGGCCACTGAAGCCCGCCCTTCTCAAGCCTCCTGTAGTTGATGCCGCCGTATTGCGGCGTAACAGAGGCGATTTCTTCCATAATCTGTGAGGGATTTTTAAAGTTAAAGCCATCGGCACCCATTTCTTTAGCTATACGGCAGGTTATCTGCCAGTCCGCAAGGGATTCGCCTGTCGGTTCTATGACCTTTCTTACCCGCTGAATGCGGCGTTCCGTGTTGGTGAAGGTGCCGTCTTTTTCGGCGAAGGTGGTCGCCGGCAGGACGACATCGGCTATCTCAGCAGCCTCGGTGAGAAAAATATCCTGAACTATCAGGAAGTCCAGCTTCTTTAGGGCTTCCATGGCATGGCAGGCATCAGGCTCGCTTAAAGCCGGGTTCTCGCCTATAAGATAAATAGCCTTCAAAATCCCACTGTCTGCAGCTTTTATCATCTCGGTGATAGTGAGACCCACCTTATCATTAAGGGGGCAGCCCCAGGCAGCCTGAAACTTTTCTTTAACGCTGGGTTTGGAGATATTCTGATAACCGGGGTAGGTGTTGGGGAGCGCTCCCATATCGCAGGCGCCCTGGACGTTGTTCTGCCCCCTTAATGGGTTGACGCCGCCGCCGGGCCTGCCGATGTTACCGCATAGCATCGCCAGGTTAGCGGTGGCGATGACGTTATCCGTGCCGTGCGTATGCTGGGTGATGCCCATGGCGTATAATATGGCGGCAGGGCTGTTTTGGGCGTACATCCTGGCGGCTGCAACAATATCTTCTTTTGATACGCCGGTTATCTTTTCTGTCTCATCTAAATCTATTGCTTCAATAGAATCTTTTAATTCTGTGTAGTTATCGCAGCGCTCTTTGTAGAACTCCTTGTTCTCAAGCCCATCGTCAAAGATAGCCTTCATCATACCGCTCAGGAGGGCGACATCGGTACCCGGTTTGTGCCGTAGCCAGATATCGGCGAATTCTACCAGCGGTATCCGGCGAGGATTAGCCACGATGAGCTTGGTACCGTTCTTAACCGCCTGCTTGACATTGAAACCGATGACGGGGTGGCTCTCGGTTGTGTTTGAGCCTATTGAGAAGATACATTTTGATTCCCTGACATCGGCGATGGAGTTGGTCATAGCGCCGCTGCCGAAACACTGCAACAGCCCGGTTACCGACGGGGCGTGGCATAGCCTGGCGCAGTGGTCAACATTATTAGTGTCCAGTACGGCGCGGGCGAACTTCTGGATTACATAATTATCTTCGTTGGTACATTTTGCGGAAGAAATAACGGCAATCTCATTTGGTCTATAAGACTTTAGTTTGCTGGCGATAAGCTTTATCGCCTCGCTCCAGCTTGATTCGGATAGTTTACCTTTCTTGCGGATTAGAGGTTTGGTTAATCTGTCCGGGTGCTGGACGAACCCGGCGATGCCGTAGCGTCCCTTGACGCACATCCTGCCCTCGGATGCCTTGTTACCTTTTTCTCCTCTTATCGAGATTATTTTGCCCTCGCGGGTGCCGATATACATACCGCAACCGACGCCACAATAGGGGCAGACGGTAAGCGTTTCTTCGGTGGGAACGCTGCTTTCTTTGGGCACCAGCGCAGCTACCGGGCAGCGGGCGACGCACTCGCCGCAGGAGCGGCAGATGGATTCAAAGAAAGGCTTATTGGCAAAGGTGCTTATATAGCTCAGGTAGCCCCTTTCGGCTATATCTATAGCATTTATGCCGGTAATCTCTTCGCAGGTGCGGACGCACTTAGCGCATAAAATACAGTAGTTTCTGTCGAAAGTGAAGAAGGGATTGCTTTCGTCAACGGCGAACTGCCTTTCCAGACGGGGCAATCTCCGCTCGGTGATGCCCATATAGGCGGCCGCTTTCTGGAGGTCGCAGCGCTGGTTCTTGGGGCAGGTAAGGCAGTCCATCGGGTGGTCGGAAATTAAAAGGTCCAGAATGGTACGGCGCGTTTTGTTGACTGCTTCCGTTTCAGTGCTTACCACCATTCCGCCGGAAACTATAGTGGTACAGGCAGTAGGTAGACCGCGCATATTTTCTATTTCTACCACGCAGAGGCGGCAGCCACCGTGGGGTTTGAGATCGGCATCGGCGCACAGGGTGGGTATGTATATATCGGCTTCCTGGGCAGCTTGTAGAACCGTTATACCTTCCCTGGCTCTGATGCGTTTGTTATTAATAGTCAGGCTTACCATTCCTTTTCCCACCTGATTCCCACGGCGCCCAGGCGGCAAACATCGTAGCAGGCGCCGCACTTGGTACACTTGATTTCATCCAGGACGACCGGTTTCTTCTTGCCCATGGAGGTGATGGCCTGTGCCGGGCATTCTTTAATACACAAACCACAGCCTGGGCATTTTTCATTTATAATGACGTAAGTTATCATTTCTTTACAGGTTGCCGCACGGCATAGGTGCTTCTCTATGTGCTCTTCGTATTCCTCCCTGAAGTACTTAATTGTCGTTAGCACCGGATTGGGCGCAGATTGCCCCAGGGCGCACAGGGAGCCGGCCTTGATAGACTTAGCAAGCTCTTCCAGGAGTTCAATGTCACCCGGTTTACCTTTGCCTCCGCAGATATTCTCTAAAATATTGAGCATCTGCCTGGTTCCCAAACGGCAGGGAACGCATTTACCACAGGACTCGGCGCAGGTGAACGATAGGAAGTAACGGCCCATATCCACCATACAGTCGTCCTCGTCCATAACCACGATGCCGCCGGAACCCATGATGGAGCCGGCTTTGGCCAGGTCTTCGTAGTCCACGGGCAGATCCACCATGCTGGCCGGCAGACAACCGCCGGAGGGACCGCCCGTCTGAATCGCTTTCAGCTTTTTGCCATTGGGAATACCGCCGCCGATGTTATAAATAATATGTTGTAGAGTAGTACCCATTGGTACTTCAACTAAGCCCATATATTTAATCTTGCCGGTGAGGGCGAAAATGGTTGTACCCTTGCTCTTTTCGGTGCCGATTTGGGCATACCAGTCCCCGCCACGGTCTATGATAACCGGCACCGTAGCCAGTGTCTTGACATTGTTTATAGTAGTTGGCTTGCCCCATAGGCCGGACTGAGCGGGGAAGGGCGGACGGGTGCGGGGAGTGCCACGCTTGCCCTCAATGGAGAGCATCAGCGCCGTTTCCTCACCGCAGACGAAGGCACCGGCGCCCTCTTTTATAATGATGTCAAAATCAAAACCACTATCAAAGATATTTTTACCGAGGAAACCTTGCTCCCTGGCATCTTTAGCCGCTTTTGTAATACGGCTGACAGCCAGAGGGTATTCCGCCCTTACATAGATGTAACCTTTGCTGGCACCGATAGCGTAGGCGGCTATGGTTAGGCCCTCTATAACTGTGTGAGGGTCGCCTTCCAGAAGACTACGGTCCATAAAGGCGCCGGGGTCGCCCTCGTCGGCGTTACAGACAACGTATTTCTGGTCACCCTCGGCATTGCGGCAGAGCTGCCACTTGGTAGCCGTGGGAAAACCGGCGCCGCCGCGGCCTCTTAAGCCCGACATTTTTACTTCTTCTATGACCTGCTCGGGGGTCATCTTGGTAATTACTTTTTTAAGGGCGTTATAGCCGCCGGTAGAGAGATAATCGTCAATCTTTTCCGGGTCTATGTGGCCACAGTGCCTCAAGGTTACACGGACCTGCGGCTTAAAGATTAAAAGCCCGTAGGGACCCGGGATGCCCTCGATGCTTTTGTCGCCGATGGTACAAAGCGCCAGGTCGGGGCGGGGATTACCGTTTATAAGGTAGTCATCTATCAGCCCGATTGCTTTATCGGGCGTTACGTTGCCGTAGACTATGCGGGGTTGATTCGGCTTAACTATCTCCACCAGCGGTTCGGCAAAGCATAAGCCGATACAACCTACCTCGGTTATCTCGACATCCATTCTTTGTTTCTTGATCTCATCCCTTATGGCTTTAAGCACTTTCATAGCGCCGGCCGCCCGCCCGCAGGTGGCCGTGCCGATAACTATGCGAGGTTTATCGGTTGCTTCCAGAACATGCTCAGGTTTCTTAAGTATTCTCTTGGCGGTCAAGGTTACACCTCGGCATTACCCAGTATTTTGCCGGTATCTGAAGTGGCCATTCTGCCGTAAACATCGTCGTTGACGATAACCACAGGCGCCAGGGCGCAGGCACCGATACAGGCTACCGTCTCAAGGCTGTATTCGCCGTCGGCGGTGGTCCCCCCGGGTTTAACGTCCAGCCGCCTTTCTATATCGCGCAGGATATGGGTGCCGCCGCGGACATGGCAGGCGGTACCGCAGCATACCTTGACGATATTGCGGCCGCAGGGCGTCAGCCTGAAGAAGGAATAAAAGGTAGCCACCCCGAATACAATGCTGCCGGAGACCTTGAGATAATCGGCAACCTGCTCCATAGCTTCCTCGGATAGATAGCCGAATGCCCTCTGAATCTCCTGGAGTACAGGGATAAGATTTTCACGGCTGCGGTCGAAGCGGGAAAGGATACCTTCGGTTTTTAGTTTAGTGTCGGCCACTTGCGCCCTCCCGGTTAAAAATATCAGAAGGGTATCAGGCATATGGAAAAATTAAAGAAAAGTAGCTAGATTATACTTTAAAAAAGCTTAAAAATCAATAAAATGGACTAGATAAATGGATATAGGGTATATATCATAGGTATTAGTACCGCTTGATGATGGTTATACAATACAACCGCCATAAAGTCTATTTGCCAGGATAATTAGTTTGCTCATTAAATTGGCGGTGTGCTATTATTTTCGGGTATCTCTGTTTCAATAATTGATAAGGGGTATAGCTGGTTGGTTGAGAAGAATAAGCTTGAAAACTTTAGAGAGCTAAAGCAGAAAGCCTGCGACGGCGGCGGCCAGCAGCGGATTCAGCAGCAGCACGACCGGGGTAAGCTGACTGCCAGGGAAAGGCTGGAACTTTTACTTGACCCCGGTAGTTTCAGCGAGCTGGGTACGATGGTTAGTCACCGCTTCAGTGATTTTGGCCTTGAGAAACAAAAGCATCTGGGCGATGCCGTTATTACCGGCAGCGGAACTATTAACGGCAGAAAAGTTTTCGTCTATTCGCAGGACTTTACTGTACTGGGCGGCTCTATATCGGAAGCTGTAGGGCAAAAAGTAAGCCAGGTTATGGATATGGCTCTTGAGACAGGCGCTCCACTGATAGCTATCAACGATTCGGGCGGTGCCCGTATCCAGGAGGGGGTCGCCAGTTTATGCGGCGTGGGCGATATGCTGCTAAGGAATACTATCTGTTCCGGGGTCATCCCGCAGATTTCGGTAGTGGTCGGTCCCAGCGCCGGCGGCGCCGTCTATTGTCCCGCCATAACCGATTTCGTCTTTATGGTCAAAGGTATCAGCCAGATGTATATTACCGGGCCCGATGTCGTCAGGGCGGTTACCGGAGAAAAAATAAGCCATGAAGACCTGGGGGGCGCCGGGGTTCATGCCGAGAGGAGCGGTGTCGCCCATTTCATAGCCGATAGTGAACGGGAGTGTTTTATAGAAGTGAAGCGCCTTCTCAGCTTCCTGCCGCAGAGTAACAGGGAAGAGCTACCTGCTGAAGAACCTGCCGATGACAGCCGGCGAACCGATGAAAGTTTGCTTGACTTGGTGCCTGATGACCCGAAGCGGGCTTTTGATATGAAGAAGCTGATATTAAGTATCGCTGATAACGGTGATTTCCTGGAGGTGCATAAGAACTACGCGCCGAATATTATCGTCGGGTTTATCCGCCTTGACGGTAAAGCGGCAGGTGTTGTAGCCCAGCAGCCGTCCTATCTTGCCGGGGTTATAGATATAAATGCTTCTATAAAGGCGGCACGCTTCGTCCGCTTTTGCGATGCTTTTAACATTCCGCTGGTTAGCCTGGTTGATGTTCCCGGCTTCATGCCCGGCATAGAACAGGAACACGGCGGTATCATCCGCCACGGTGCCAAGCTAATATACGCCTATGCCGAGGCGACGGTGCCTAAGGTTACCGTAATTACCCGCAAAGCCTACGGCGGCGCTTATATAGTAATGAGTTCCAAGCACCTGCGTGGAGATTTAAACTACGCCTGGCCCAGCGGTGAAATCGCCGTTATGGGGGCCGAAGGGGCGGTAAATATAATATACAGGAAAGTAATCGCTGAATCGGATAACCCGCAGCAGATACGGCAGAAGCTGGTTAAAGAATATCGTGATAAATTTGATAATCCCTATGAGGCGGCGGCGTTGGGCTATATAGACGATGTCATAAGTCCCGCCGAAACACGGCCGATACTTATAAAGGCGCTCAAAACACTTGAAGGTAAAAAGCAGTATAATCCACCTAAGAAACACGGTAATATTCCACTATAATAAAACGGGAAGGTTCTATGGCGGTAGAAAGTAAGAAAATAGCGGCTATTATGGGTGCTATAATCGCCTATATCAGGCGGGAAAATAGCAAGACGCCACAAATTGATAAAACTATAGCTAAAATCGCCAAAGATAAGAGGTAATAAAATGGCAGCAAATCCGTTAAAGATTACCGACCTGACTTTAAGAGATGGACATCAGTCGCTACTGGCGACGCGTATGCGCACCGAAGATATGGTAGAAATCGCCCCGGAGATGAACAAGGTGGGCTTCTATTCCATGGAGGTCTGGGGCGGCGCCACCTTTGATGTGCCGACGCGCTTCCTTAACGAAGACCCCTGGGAGCGGTTGAGCAAGCTAAAGAAACTGATGCCGAATACCAAGCTCCAGATGCTTTTGCGAGGACAGAACCTGGTCGGCTACCGTAACTATGCCGACGATGTGGTGGAAGCCTTCGTCAAGCACGCCGCCAAGACGGGTATAGATATATTCCGTGTGTTTGACGCCTTGAATGACGAACGCAACTTCGAGACGGCGATCAAGGCAATCAAAGAAAGCGGCAAGCACGCCCAGCTCTCCATAAGCTATTCACTCACCGAACGCAAGATGGGCGGCCCCGTTTATAATCTTGAGTATTATATAGATAAAGCTAAAAAGATGGAGCAGATGGGCGCCGATAGCCTGTGTATCAAGGATATGGCGGGCCTTATCTCACCCGACGACGCTTATACCTTAATTAAGGCGTTAAAAGAAGCCATCAGTATTCCTATCAATTTGCATAGCCACTATACCAGCGGCATGGCGTCTATGAGCATGCTAAAAGCGGTCGAAGCCGGGGTAGATAACATAGATACGGTACTGGCGCCGTTCGGGTTGCGCTCATCCCATCCGGCGGTTGAACCCATCGTGGTGGCGCTGCAGGGCAGTGAAAGAGATACCGGCCTCAAGCTTAAGGAGTTGCTTAAATTAGGAGAATACTTTGAAAAAATCGCCCCAAAATACCGTGAATTTTTAAACCAGACCAAGATGTCTGTTATAGATACTGCGGTTTTAGAGCACCAGATACCCGGCGGTATGATTTCCAACCTGGTCTCTCAGCTAAAGGAAGCTAACGCACTTGATAGAATAAACGAGGTTTATGAAGAAATACCGCGTGTCAGGAAGGAAATGGGCTATCCGCCGCTGGTAACGCCCACCAGCCAGATAGTGGGCATCCAGGCAGTACAGAATGTCCTTTTCGGTCGTTATAAGGTGGTTTCGGCGCAGGTTAAAGATTATATGTATGGTCTTTATGGTCAGCCGCCGGCGGAGATTGACCCCGATATCCGCAAGATGATACTGAAAGGCTATGAGCGTGGCGAAACACCGGTAACTTGCCGCCCGGCAGATGTACTGGAGCCGGAACTGGAAAAGGCGAAGAAGGAAAGTAAAGACATAGCCAGGAATATGGGCGATACGCTGATATATGCCCTTTACCCCACCACGGGAATGCGTTTCCTGAAGTGGAAGTACGGCAAGGAACCGCCACCTCCGGAAACGAAGGGTAAGACTCTGGAAGATATTAAAAAAGAAGACGATCTTATCGCTATGGCAAAGGAGGGTAAATTGTCCAGCCAATCAAAAGACCCGTTTGAAGGTGGTTTAAAAAGATTCAAGGTATATATCGGCAACGAGGAGTTTAGCGTGGGTGTCGAGCCGGATGACAGCTCGGTTGAGTCAATAGCAAAGGGAGAAGGGACTGCCAGAGAGGAAAAGCCTTCCCATCCGCCCGTAGAGGTGCACGCTGGTGAAATACCGGTACTGGCGCCGATGCCCGGTGTTATCATTAAATACGTTGTAAATGTGGGCGATGAGATTAAAGCCGGCGATACGGTGGTCGTCCTTGAGGCGATGAAGATGGAAGTGGATCTGCCTTCTACGGTGGACGGCAAGATAAAGAAAATCAACTTTAAAAGCGGCGAGCATGTCGCCAGGGACGATGTTTTAGCCACTATCGGTTAGTTCGGGAGGGGGAGGTTAATTGGGGAAGACACTTGCTGAAAAAATTTTAAGTAAAAAATCCGGCCGTGATTTAAGAGCCGGAGATATGGCTATAATATCGGTGGACCTGGCTTTCGTTCAGGATACCACCGGGCCGCTGACACTGAGAGAGTTTCTGAAACTGGGCTTTGAAAAGCTGAATAATCCCGCAAAAACAATACTTTTTATAGACCATGCCGCCCCCAGCCCTAACCGCCAGCTGGCTACAGACCATACTTTCATAAGAAAATTCGCCGCCGAATACGGTTGCATTCTTTCCGATGTGGGCGAGGGCGTCTGCCACCAGATAGTAGCTGAGAAGTTTGCCTGTCCGGGTGATATTATAACTGGGGCCGATTCCCATACGGTGACCGCCGGCGGGCTGGGCGCTTTCGCCACCGGTATGGGTTCATCAGACATAGCTGCAATCTTCGCACTGGGAAAGAACTGGTTTAGGGTGCCGGAAACTATCAGGGTTGAAGTTACGGGCATCTTTAATAAATGGGTCTCGGCTAAGGATTTAATCTTAAGTCTGATAGGTAAGATAGGCGCCGATGGCGCAACCTACAAGGCGCTGGAGTTTGGTGGTGATGCGGTTAGGCAGATGTCTATATCCAGCCGCCTGAATATAGCCAATATGGCGGTAGAAGCCGGCGCCAAGGTGGGGCTTTTCCCCTCGGATGAGGCTACCAGGGTTTATCTTGAGGAAAAAGGGCGTGGCGATTGCTACAAGCCACTTATTCCCGATGATGATGCTACCTATGAGCGGATTATAAAGATTGATGTCTCCAAACTGGAGCCCACCGTTGCAAAACCGCACGCCGTTGATAATATAGCTTTAGCCAGAGAGCTTAAGGGAATAAAGATACAGCAGGTATTCATAGGCACCTGTACCAATGGGCGGCTGGATGATATGGAAATAGCAGCCAGTATCCTTAAAGGCAAGAAGCACCATCCGGATACGCGGCTGCTTATCGCACCGGCATCGCCGGAGGTTTTAATTAAAGCGATTGACGCCGGCTATATCAATACGCTGGTGGAAGCAGGTGGTATTATATTGCCACCCGGTTGTGCCGGCTGCCTGGGGTTACACCAGGGGGCGCTGGGCGACGGCGAAGCCTGTCTCTCAACAGCCAACCGCAATTTTAAAGGCAGAATGGGTAATACGGAAGGATTCATCTATCTCTGCAGCACGGCTACGGCGGCAGCATCTGCTATAAAGGGAGTGATTACAGACCCGCGAGAGGTAGTAAAAGATGCTTGAAGGGAAAGCCTTTAAATTCGGCGATAATATCTCTACAGATCATATTGCCCCAGGGAGGCTGGCGCACCTGCGGAGCGACCTGCCAGAGCTTGCCAGACATGTCCTAGAAGATGCCGATCCTACCTTCGCT